>JBFKCU010000140.1:0-7157 GCA_041620115.1 Burkholderiales bacterium
CGCCTGGCTGTGCTGCAGTTGCCGCAGCCGGTAACCGCCATGCGCCTCGTTTGCGTGCAGCAACAACCCCTGGCCGCGGCAAGCCGCTCATTCCTGCCCGATGCACAGGCGCAGGCCGAGGCTGCGACGCGTTTATTTGAAAAGCTGCGGGCGCGTCTGGGCGAAACGGCAATCCGCAGATTGCGGCTGTTTGCCGACCATCGCCCCGAACATGCCTGGCGTGCCTGCCCGCCGGACGAAAGTGCGGCAGCTGCTGCGGCACCTGTGCCTGGCGAGCGCCCGCTCTGGCTGCTGTCACAACCCCGGGCACTGCGCGAACATGACGCAGTACCACAATACGACGGGCCATTGACGTTGCTGGGCGGCCCGGAGCGTATCGAATCCGGCTGGTGGGACGGCGCCCCGGTGGCACGCGACTATTTTGTTGCCCGCTGCCCGCAACACTCATTGCTGTGGATTTACCGGGAGCGCGGCGCAAACGCGCGCTGGTTTCTGCAGGGCATTTTCTCCTGACCTCCCCGGAAGCCCATGGAACTGCCCGGTTACACCGAACTGCATTGCCTGTCGAACTTCACCTTTCTGCGCGGCGCCTCACATCCCGAAGAACTGGTACAGCGCGCCCACAAGCTGGGCTACGGCGCACTGGCTATCACCGACGAATGTTCCATGGCAGGCATCGTGCGGGCACATGTCGCCGCGAAATCCTGCGGACTCAAGCTGATCGTCGGCACCGAAATGCGGTTTGACGAACGGCTGAAACTGGTCCTGCTCGCTACCAACCGTGAAAGTTACGGCCACATCTCGATGCTGATCAGCCGGGGACGCCGGCGCTCCGGCAAAGGCTCATACCAGCTGACCCGCGATGATCTCTCGTGCAATCTTGACCATTGCCTGGCACTGCTGGTGCCGGATGACCCTGCCGATGCGGACACCGCGCGCTTCATCGCAAGGCGCTTCGACAATCGCGCCTGGATTGCCGTCGAATTGCTGCATGGCGCGCATGATCGCGCACGGCTGCACGCGCTGCAGAACCTGGGCCGGGACTGCGGCCTGCCACTGGTGGCGGCCGGCGACGTACACATGCATGTACGTTCACGCAAAGCGCTGCAGGACACCCTCACTGCAGTGCGTCTGCGCACACCGGTACACGCGGCCGGTTTTGCGCTGCAGGCCAATGCCGAGCGGCATCTGCGCTCACGCCTGCGGCTGGCACAGGTCTACCCTGCAGCACTGCTGGCCGAAACCCTGCGCGTGGCGGAGCGCTGTGACTTTTCACTCGACCGACTGCGCTACGAATTTCCCGCCGAACTGGTGCCTGCGGAAGAAACTCCAGGCAGTTACTTGCGGCGGTTGACCATCGCCGGCCTGCAACAGCGTTACCCTGAAGGCGCAGCGGAAGCTGTGCGGCTTCAGGTTGAACATGAGCTCGCACTGATTGCCGAACTGGGTTACGAGCATTTTTTCCTGACGGTGCAGGACATCGTCGCGCATGCCCGCGCCCGTCACATCCTGTGCCAGGGGCGCGGCTCGGCGGCCAATTCCGCCGTGTGTTACTGCCTCGGCATCACCGAGGTCGATCCCGCGCGCATGAGCCTGCTGTTTGAACGTTTCATTTCCCGCGAACGCGACGAACCGCCCGACATCGATGTCGATTTCGAACACCAGCGGCGCGAGGAAGTCATCCAGTACATTTACAGCCGCTACGGCCGCGGACGCGCCGCACTGGCCGCCACCGTCATCACTTACCGTCCGCGCAGCGCCCTGCGTGACATCGGCAAGGCTCTCGGCCTGGAACCGTCCATCATCGAGCGTCTGACCCGCTCGATAATGTGGTGGGATGGCCGCCGCGCCATACCCGAACGCCTGCGCGAAGCCGGCGTCGACCCCGACAGCCCGGTGATGCAGCGCGTGATCCGGCTGACCACGGAAATCATCGGTTTTCCGCGTCATCTGTCACAACATGTCGGCGGTTTCGTCATTACCGGCGGTCCGCTGGAACGGTTGGTGCCAGTTGAAAACGCCGCCATGCCCGACCGGACCATTATCCAGTGGGACAAGGACGACCTGGAGGCGCTGGGGCTGCTCAAAGTTGATGTACTGGCGCTGGGCATGCTCTCCGCCATCCGCCGCACGCTTGAGTTCATCAATGGCGCGCGCGGCACAGCCATGACGATGCAGGACATTCTCGACCGCGGCGACGATCCCGCCGTGTACGCCATGATCCAGCGCGCCGATACCGTAGGCGTGTTCCAGATCGAATCCCGCGCGCAGATGTCGATGTTGCCGCGGCTGAAACCCGCCAGGTTCTACGATCTGGTCATCGAAGTCGCCATCGTCCGTCCGGGTCCGATCCAGGGCGGCATGGTGCATCCCTACCTGCGTCGTCGCAGCGGGCTGGAGCCGGTCAGCTATCCGTCCGATGCAGTACGGCATGTACTGGAGCGCACCCTGGGCGTACCGATATTCCAGGAACAGGTCATGCAGCTCGCTGTCGTCGCCGCCGGATTCACACCGGGAGAAGCCGACCAGCTGCGCCGGTCCATGGCGGCGTGGAAACGCAAAGGCGGACTTGAACACTTCCACCCGCGCCTGATCGCCGGGATGCTGCAACGCGGCTATACCCGGCAGTTCGCCGAGCAGATCTACCAGCAGATCTGTGGTTTCGGGGAATACGGTTTCCCGGAATCACATTCCGTCAGCTTTGCATTGCTCGCCTATGTTTCAGCCTGGCTCAAGCACCACGAGCCCGCGGCCTTCCTCGCCGGCATGCTGAACGCGCAGCCACTGGGTTTTTATACGGCCTCGCAGCTGGTGCAGGACGCGCGCCGCCATGATGTCGAAGTGCGCCCGGTCGATGTCAGGCACAGTGCCTGGCCCTGCATCCTGGAAGACAGCGGTGGCCCTCCCGCCGTGCGACTGGGTTTATCGATGATCAAGGGGCTGCGCCAGCAGACTGCCGAACGTATCGTCGCTGCATGCCGGGCATTGCCGTTCACGGACACTGCCGATCTGGCACGGCGTGCGCAGCTGGAACCGCCCGAACTGCGTCGGCTGGCAGATGCAGGTGCCCTGGCAACGCTCGCCGGACATCGCCGGCAGGCGCACTGGGAAGCCGCCGGCATATCACCCGGAGCCGGATTGCTGCGAAATCTGCCGCTCATCGAAACACAACAGCCGGTGCTGCCGCCGCCCTCTGAAGGCCGCGACATTGTCAGTGATTACGCCAGTCTGGGACTGACGCTGGGTCGGCACCCGCTGGCGCTGCTGCGACGGCGCTTGCAGCGCCTGCGCCTGATCACCGCAGCGGACCTGGGCACCCTCGCCGACGGCAGCCCTGCGCGCGCCGCGGGCCTCGTCACCTGCCGCCAGCGCCCGGGCACGGCGAGCGGCGTGATGTTCGTCACCCTGGAAGACGAAACAGGCTGCATCAATGTCGTGGTCTGGCGGCAACTGATCGAACGGCAGCGCCGGGAATTGCTGCAGTCCAGCCTGCTGGGTGTCGAAGGCATGGTGCAGAAAGAAGGCGCAGTGGTGCATCTGGTCGCCCATCGCCTGACGGATCACAGTGCACTGCTGGGCTCGCTGACAACGACCTCGCGGAACTTCCACTGACCGGGCTGATCCGGTCAGTCCTTCGCCTCAGGAATAATCAAGTCCCATGACTTCGCGCACGTCACGCAGGGTTTCCTGCGCCAGCTTGCGCGCTTTCTCGCAACCGTCCGCGATGATATTGCGTACCAGCGTCGGATCATCCAGATAACGCTCCGCGCGTTCGCGCATGGGTTTCTGCTCCGCGACGATGGCATCGATCACCGGCTGCTTGCATTCCAGACAACCGATCCCCGCGCTGCGGCAGCCCTGCTGCACCCATTGCTTCTTCTCATCATCCGAATACACCAGATGCAACTGCCACACCGGGCATTTTTCCGGTTCACCCGGATCCGTGCGCTTGATGCGCGCCGGATCAGTCGGCATGGTCTTCACTTTCTTGGCAACGCTGTCCGGACTTTCGCGCAGCGAAATCGTGTTGCTGTACGACTTGGACATTTTCTGACCGTCCAGGCCCGGCATCTTGGCGGAATCGGTCAGCAATGCCTGGGGTTCGGTCAGGATGACCTTGCCGCCACCCTCGATATAGCCGAACAGGCGTTCGCGATCACCCAGCGGCAAATTCTGCGTTTCCTCCAGCAGCGCGCGTGCGGCAGCCAGCGCTTCAATCACGCCCTGCTCCAGATATTCGGTACGCAATTTGCGATACAGTTTGCCGCGGCGCGCGCCCAGTTTCTTGATGGCCGCCTCCGCCTTGGTTTCAAATCCCGGTTCGCGCCCGAACACGTGGTTGAAGCGCCGCGCGATTTCACGCGTGATCTCGACATGGGGCACCTGGTCTTCGCCCACCGGTACCAGATTGGCGCGGTAGATCAGGATGTCGGCACTCTGCAGCAGCGGATAACCGAGAAACCCGTAGGTTGCCAGATCCTTTTCCGCGAGTTTTTCCTGCTGATCCTTGTATGTCGGCACCCGCTCCAGCCACGACAACGGCGTAATCATCGACAACAACAGATGCAGTTCCGCATGCTCCGGAACCTTCGACTGAATGAACAACACCGCCTGCGCCGGATCAACGCCTGCGGCCAGCCAGTCCACCACCATATCCCAGGCATGATCCTCGATCGTCGCCGGATCATCATAATGCGTGGTCAGCGCATGCCAGTCGGCCACGAAAAACAGGCATTGATGCTCGTGCTGCAGCTTGATCCAGTTCTTGAGCACACCGTGGTAGTGGCCTAAGTGCAGAGCACCCGTGGGGCGCATGCCGGATAAAACGCGGTTTTCAAACATGGGGAAAGGTATCCGGGAGTCGGGGAATGATGATCAGACCAACACGCACCGCAAACCGGGCACGCACGGATTCCAGCTGATCAGCCGGCAATACAATATCAATAAAAACAATTAGTTATATTCATTTTTCGGGCATTCAAGCGCACCCGCAAGCTGTCGATTTTAGCCTATCCTCACCGCCGCGTCGCCGCAACCTGCGCTGCGCCGCAAATCCACGTCGGTCACAGGCCCAGCGGCGCCAGACTGCCCTTCCCCTCGCGCGTGACCACCGGCGCCGGTCCCGTCAGATCCACCACCGTGGTCGGCTCCACGCCGCAGGAACCGCCATCGAGAACCAGATCCACCTGATGTTCCAGACGTCCACGAATTTCCTCGGCATCGGTATGCGGTGTGTCGTCACCGGGCAGCAACAACGTGGACGACAACATGGGTTCGTCGAGTTCTTTCAGCAAAGCATTGACGACCGGGTGATCCGGAATGCGCAGGCCTATGGTTTTCCGCTTCGGATGCTGCAGGCGCTTGGGCAGTTCACGCGTCGCTTCGAGGATGAAAACATAACTGCCAGGCGTCATCGCCTTCAGCAACCGGAACTGCTGATTGTCCACGCGCGCATAGGTTCCGAGTTCCGAGAGGTCGCGACATACCAGGGCGAAATGATGGCGTTCGTCAATGCCGCGAATAACACGAATGCGTTCCATCGCCTTCTTGTCGCCGATATGACAGCCGAGGGCATAACAGGAGTCTGTCGGATAGACAATGATGCCGCCGGCACGGACGATTTCCACCGCGCGCTTGATCAGGCGGGGTTGCGGGTTCTCCGGATGTATTGAAAAAAACTGCGACACGGGATTTTCCGTTCAGTGACTGGTTGCGACGGGGTCAGAAATCGGCCCATACCGGGTCACATCCCGCGGGCAGTACCGGCACATTTCCCAGGTCGCGATAACCTTCGCCGGGTCCATGAAAATCGGATCCCGCCGATGCCCGCAGGCCGAAACGCCGGGCATACCGCGCCCAGGTCACAAACTCATCCGGCGCATGCGCCCCGGTGACCACCTCGATGGCGGCGCCACCGAGGGCGACAAATTCGCCCAGTAATCGCTCGCACTGCTGCTGATTCAGCGGATAGCGTCCCGGGTGTGCAATGACGGCCACACCGCCGCTGCCGTTGATCCAGTTCACGGCATCGGCCAGCGTCGCCCACTGGTGCACGACAAACCCGGGTTTCCCCGGTGTCAGGAAATTGCGGAATACCGCATTGGTGTCGCGCGCATGGCCTGTTTCGACCAGATAGCGTGCGAAATGCGCACGGCTGACCAGTTCCGGGTTGCGCGCATGGCGCCGCGCACCTTCGAGAGCACCGGGGATTCCGGCAGCCTGCAGACTGTCGGCCATACGCCGCGCACGCTGCTCCCGCCCCGCACGGATATCGGCCAGTCCCGCGACCAGCGGTGCATAGGCTGCATCGATGCGCAGGCCGACAATATGCAGCGTCGTGTCCTCCCACAGCGCTGAAATCTCGACGCCATCGATCAGTTGCAGACCCCAGCGCGCTGCCGTTTCCCCCGCCGCGGCCAGCCCGGCCAACTCATCGTGATCAGTTAACGCCAGCATATCAACACCGCGCTGTACGGCGCGTTCGACCAGATCCGCAGGGCTGAGTAACCCGTCGGAACAGGTGGAATGACTGTGTAAATCAACAAGCATAAATATCAATAAAATCAATTAATTATTTTAATTCAGGCGGCATCATAGCAAAAAAGTGGCAAAACCCGGTCCGCCACCGGCAACTGTAAGCGCAGGCCGCATGCCACGACTACTGAACATGTATAACCCCAAGCTGCGCCTGACGGCGTTGGCGTGTGCCATGCTGCTTTCGTCGCCGGCGACGGCGACCTGCAGCGCCACGTCGGGTACGGCACGCATTCCCCTGCTCGAACTCTATACCTCCGAGGGTTGCGACAGTTGCCCCCCGACCGACCGCTGGGTCAGCGCTCTGCCGCAGCGCGGCTATACCACCAATCGCGTGGTGACCCTCGCGTTTCACGTCGACTACTGGAATTACCTGGGATGGACGGATCCCTACGCCCAGGCCGCCTTCAGCGCGCGACAGCGCGAGTCGAACCGGCGCAACCGGTCGCGCGTGGTGTACACACCGCAATTGATGCTGGACGGCGCCGACTACCGGCGTGCACCGTTCCGCGACGATTTCGGCGAACGTATTGCTGCGATCAACCACCAGAAATCGCGTGCGCACATACACCTGGCTATTGACACCGGCAGCGACATGCCGCTGCTGCGTGGAAAGGTCAACG
>JBFKCU010000141.1:0-7133 GCA_041620115.1 Burkholderiales bacterium
CCAGGCCGGATGCACGCGCCCCTGCAGCCTGGCCTGCGCAATGTCCGGCGGTGGATTGTGCAACAGGCGCACGGCTTCGCCGAATTTCGGCAACCCGAGGGCCGCACGCAGTGATTCCGGCAACGTTTCATCCAGCGCTTCGTCACCCAGCGCGCGTACGATCAGGCGCCGCAGCGCGTCCTGCCCCAGCCCGGCCGTGGTCGGATACACCGGCGTCAGCGCCTGTGCGACCGGCGCATCTGCGGCAACGACACGATAACGCGGATGCACCATCTCCGGCCCGAGATGACCGAGCCGCACAGTGCCAAATACACGCACCACCGTCCCCGGTGCCAGCGTCTTGACCTGGCTGCCGTAGAAATTGAGGAAGCGCAGCGTCAGATTGCCATCGCCATCGCTGATCCGGCACACGAGCTGCCGTTTGGGCCGGTATTTGATGTCGCAGTCGGTCACCGTACCCTGCACCAGTGTTTCATTGCCCGGCAGGGCCTCGCTGATCGGGCACAAACGCGTCTCGTCGTCATAGCGCAGCGGCAGGTGCAGCACCAGATCGAAACGGCGGCGGATGCCGAGTTTCGCCAGCCGCTCCAGCGTTGCGGCGCGCAGACCTTTCAGCGAAGGATGATAAGCGTCGGCAACCGGAGCTGCCCGCGTGCGCGCCATGGTGGAGTACGCAGCGTCAGCGGGACGCCGGTTTGTACATGATCGCGTCCACCTCGACCAGCGCATTGCGCGGCAGGCTGGCAACCCCGATGGCAGCGCGTGCAGGATACGGTTCCTTGAAATAAATCGCCATGGCTTCGTTGACCTTGGCGAAATTGCCGAGGTCGGTCAGGAAAACATGGACCTTGGCAAAATCATCCATGTTGCCCCCGGCCGCAATCGCCACCGCCTTGAGATTGTCGAACACGCGCTTGATCTGCGCGTCGATGCCGTCGGCCATTTGCATCGTCGCCGGATCGAGCCCGATCTGTCCGGAAAGATAAACCGTGTCGCCGCAGCGCACGGCCTGCGAATAGGTTCCGATCGCCGCCGGGGCGGCTGCGGTATTTATGGTTGACTTGCTCATCAGTTGCTCCCGCTTGAAATGGCCGATGTGGATAAACTCCGCTATCATGAAGCGCATCACGCGAGAATTCAACGCATCGCCCCCGACTTCCCCGCCGCACTCCCGGTGGTCCCACTGCCATGACCGGTCCGCAGGTCTCCGTCTTGCTCAACATGCTGGCTACCGGCCGCGATGACGCGATGCTGCGTTTCAGTCTCGGTAACGCGCTGCTGAAGGAGAATGATGCCGTTGCCGCCGCTGAGCATTTACGCGCAGCCGTGCGTCATGATCCGCAGTATTCCGCAGCGTGGAAGCTGCTCGGGCAGGCGCTGGTGGCCACCGGCCGTGATGATGCCGCGGCAGAAGCCTGGCGTAGCGGTATAGCGGTCGCGCAGACGCGGGGCGACCAGCAGGCCGCGAAGGAGATGACTGTCTTTCTCAAACGCCTGGAAAAGCGCGGCGCCGGTACTGCCTGAGCAGCGGGCCCGATGCATTATGGCAACGCCCCATAAACTGCGCGACATGGTCATCGGTGCGCCGCGCGATCCGATGAACCCCGAGACGCGACGTCACATCGCGCTGATTGCTTTCTTTGCCTGGGTGGGCCTGGGTGCGGATGGATTGTCATCAGCCAATTACGGGCCCGAAGAGGCCTACCTCGCCCTGGGCACGCACACCCAACTCGGCCTGTATCTGGCCGTGGCAACGGTGATTACCGTTTTCATCATTTCGCTCGCTTACAACCAGGTTATCGAACTGTTTCCAACCGGGGGCGGTGGTTACAAAGTGGCCACGCAACTGATCGGCCCGCGCGCCGGGCTGATCTCGGGATCGGCACTGATTGTCGATTATGTGTTGACCATTGCCATTTCGGTGGCCAGCGGCGCGGACGCCATCTTCAGCATGATGCCGTTGCCGTGGCAAGGCTGGAAAGTGGCTTTCGCGGCGTTCCTGCTCATGGTGCTGCTGACACTCAATCTGCGCGGCATCAAGGAGGCCATCAAAGTCCTGTTGCCGATTTTCATCGGCTTCGTTGTAACGCACGCGGCACTGATCGGCTATGGCATATTTGCGCATGTCGACCGTCTGCCGCTACTGATCCCGGCAACGTTGAGCGAAACCTCGGCGATGGCGAAGGAGGCCGGATGGACCTTCGTGGTCGCTACGCTGGTGTTTGCCTACTCGCACGGCGGCGGTACCTACACCGGCCTGGAAGCAGTGTCCAACAACATCAACACGCTCGCTGAACCGCGCGTGCGCACCGGCAAGTGGACCATGTTTTACATGGCAATGTCGCTGGCCTTTACCGCCGGCGGCATCCTGGTGCTGTACATGTTGTGGGATGCCGTGAAAGTCCCCGGGCAGACGCTCAATGCGACGGTTTTCAAGGCGATCATTGAGGATTTCAATCTTGGCAGCGTCGCACTGAACCAGGGCGCGCTGCTGATCGTGCTTTTTCTGGAGGCCGGGCTGCTGTTCGTCGCCGCAAACACCGGATTCCTCGGCGGGCCGGCGGTGCTCGCCAACATGGCTGCGGACTCCTGGGTGCCGCGGCAATACCGTCAATTGTCGAGCCGGCTGGTCAACCAGAACGGCATGGTGTTGATGGCCGCCGCGGCACTAGTCGTGCTGCTGTGGAGTCAGGGCAGCGTCGCCTTGCTGGTCGTGCTCTACAGCATCAATGTGTTTCTGACTTTTTCGGTCGCGCTGTGGGGCCTGTGTTTGTACTGGGTCAAGAACCGGCGTTCGGCGCCAAACTGGCGCGGCCGTCTGCTATTGTCTGCCACCGGGCTTTTCGTCACCGGCGGCATTCTGCTGGTTCTGATCTTCGGCAAATTTCATGAAGGCGGCTGGGTCACGCTGCTGATCACCGGGGCGGTCATCGCGCTCTGTGCGGTGATTCGCTGGCATTACGATGAGACGCGTGAACAGCTGCGCAAGATTGACAACCTGTTCTCCAGCGGCGGGCCGTTGCGGGAGGTCGCCAATCCGCCGCAACCGGACCCGCAGAAACCGACGGCCGTGTTCTTCGTCGGCAAGAACCGTGGTGTCGGCATGCATGCCTTGTTATGGGTCCAACGGCTGTTTCCCGGCCATTTCAGGAACTTTGTCTTTGTCAGCGTCGGTGAAGTAGACGCCCAGAGTTATGACGGCCCCGGCGCGTTGCGCACGCTGCAGTATGAAATCGAAAACTCGCTGCGTTATTACGAGAACTTCTGCCATACGCACGATCTGGCGGCAAAAACCTATTGCGCCTTCGGCACCGATCCGGTCGAAGAGCTGATGAAACTGACCGATGAGATTGCACTGACCTACCCGAACAGCGTGTTTTTCGCCTCCAAACTGATTTTTGTGCATGACAACGTCTTCACCCGCTGGCTGCACAACCAGACTGCACTGGCGATACAACAAAAGCTGCATCTGCAGGGCATGCAGATGGTGATCCTGCCGATGAAGGTGGCGTGAACCGGACAGAGCGCGCGGTGCCTATGACGGCAGGTTCAGCACGTATTTAGCCAATATGTTGCGCTGAATTTCGCTGGAGCCGCCGTAGATGGTCGCGGGGCGCGAATAATAGAACGGTGACAGCACGTCGACGCCAACGCCATCGAAATCGATCTCCCCGGCGACACAGCCGTACTCCTGCGCAACCTCCATCAGCAGCTCGGTCAGCCGCTGCCAGGTTTCCATCGCCCATATTTTCAGCAACGACACGTCCTGTCCCAGCGCTTCACCACGTTTGACGATTTCGACATATCGAGTGTAAATCGATGCGAGGTCAGCCATGTCGAGCCGTAACTGCGTGAACTTGTCAACGAAACCCTGATCGTCAAACAGTCCCTTGTTTTTTGCGAGCTGCGCGAGACGTTTCAGCGCATACTGCGGGCGCCGCGGGCTGCCGATATTGATGCGTTCGAAGGACAGCAGCGCCTTGGCGATGGTCCAGCCACGGTTCAGTTCCCCCACCAGATTGTCGGCAGGCACCCGCACGTTCTCGAGAAATACTTCGCAGAACTCCTCGTGCCCGGCAAGGTTGCGGATGGGGCGCACGGTAATACCCGGCGTTTTCATGTCCAGCAGCATGAAGCTGATGCCTTCCTGCTTCTTGCCCGTTGCGTCAGTGCGCACGAGTATGTACATGTGCGTGGATTCCTGCGCCAGGGTGGTCCAGATTTTCTGGCCGTTGAGCACAAAACTGTCGCCGTCACGGACAGCTGATGTGCGCAGGCTGGCCAGGTCCGAGCCGGCATTCGGCTCGGAGTAGCCCTGGCAGAAGATGTATTCGCCGGCGAGTATCTTGGGCAGATACTCCTGCCGCTGCTGGTCGCTGCCAAACTTGATCAATATCGGCCCCACCTGCACGATGCCATGGTCGGGTGCGCGCGCGATGCCCCAGCGCTCGGTTTCCTCCAGGAATATGATCATTTTCTGCGGCGACAAACCCATGCCGCCATGTTCGCGCGGCCAGTTCGGCGCAATCCAGCCCTTGCGCGACAGCATGAGATACCAGTCCCTGATCTCCATCCAGCGCAGGCGCCGCGCCATGAACCGCAGGTGCGGCGGATAATGCTGTTCGAAATAAGTCCGCACTTCATCGCGGAACGCTTCATCGCTCATTGCGTTGTAATCAGTCATCGTCGTCTGCCGCATTACTCGAACTCCGGCGGCACCAGCCGGGCGTAGCGCCGGCGATGTTCCTGCGCATTACCCAGCCATGCGGCCAGGACCACGGCGCGCTTCAGATAAAGCCCGGCGTCGTACTCGTCCGTAAAGCCAATCGCACCATGAATCTGGATGGCCTCCCGCGAAATCCGCAAACCGGATTCCGAGCAGCGCGCCTTGACCCGGCTCGCCAGTGCGGCACGCGTGACCGCATCCGGATTGCGGTCCAGCACGGTCAGCGCCTCTTCCAGGACTGCGGCAGCAATCTGCTGCTGTACGTACAGATCGACCGCGCGGTGCTGCAATGCCTGGAAACTGCCGATCGGTTTGCCGAACTGCACCCGCGTTTTCATGTAGTCGATGCTCATGTCGAGTACGCGACCCATGACACCGCACAGTTCCGCGCTGACGATAACCGTCGCATGGTCAATGGCTTTTTCCAGCGCAGCGCGGGCCACAGGGGCTCCGGCAACCCGGTGCGCCGCGGGCACCAGCACGTCGGACAGTGTCAGCACGCCGAAATGGCGGCCGTCCGCCAGAGCTTCCAGCCTGAGCCTGGCGCCAGGCGCATCACGCGGCACCCAGTAGAGTTCAATACCATCTGCTGCAACGGCCGATACGATTTGGCCGTCAGCGCCTGCAGCACCGGCAATGAACCGTTTCTCTCCGTTAATCCGCCAGCCGCCCTCCGCCGGGACAGCCTGTGCACTGATCGCCGTGACATCAAGCGTGCCCGCCTGTTCCTGCCATGCCAGTCCCGGCAGGATATCGCCTGCGACAATCCGCGGCAGCAGCTCCTGCTGCAGCGGCTCGTTGTCGCCGCCAACCATGGCGCCAACGGCAAGCACCGCGGCTGCAGTAACCGGCTCCGGCACCAGTTCGCGGGCCAGGCCCTGGGCAACGATAGCCATCTCGCTCAGGCCCAACTCCAGACCGCCGTATTGTTCCGGCACCAGCATGCCCAACCAGCCCAGATCGGCCATGGTTTTCCAGGTTGCGCGATCGTATTCAGCAGGGTCATCACGCAGCTGGCGCACACGGGCGAGACTGGTGCCGCGCTTCACAAAATCATCCACGCTCTGCGCCAGCATGGCTGCGTGGCTGTTGTCGTCAGACATCGTCAACTCTCTTGCGCTCTACGCCATAGGCTCAGGGAAAAAGACTGAAGCTCGCCCACCATGCGATTGCGGCGATGCCCGCCGCGCACGGAATGGTCAGTATCCACGCCAGCACGATATTGCCGGCCACGCCCCAGCGCACGGCAGACACGGATTGCGTGGAACCCACGCCGACAATGGAGCCGGTGATGGTATGCGTGGTCGACACCGGTATCCCCAGTCCCGTCGCCAGAAACAGCGTCATGGCACCGCCGGTTTCCGCGCAGAATCCGCCCACCGGCTTGAGCTTGGTGATTTTCTGCCCCATGGTCCTGACAATACGCCATCCGCCGAACATGGTGCCGAGCGCAATCATCAGATAACAGGATATGACCACCCACGACGGAATATCATCCTGCGGCGCCATATGGCCCGCCGCAATCAGCAACATCATGATGATGCCAATGGTTTTCTGCGCATCATTGCCGCCGTGACCAATGCTGTACATCGCGGCTGACAGCAATTGCAGCCTTCGGAACCAGCGATCCACCCGCGCCGGCGTACTCCGCCGGCAAAGCCACGACACCGCGACCATCAGTACCCCTGCGAGCAAAAAACCCAGCGTTGGCGAAATGACGATGAAGATCAGGGTCTTGTAAATCCCCGCGCTCTGCAAAGCCCAGAAACCGCTTTTGGC
This sequence comes from Burkholderiales bacterium, assembly GCA_041620115.1. Classification (GTDB taxonomy): domain Bacteria; phylum Pseudomonadota; class Gammaproteobacteria; order Burkholderiales; family SG8-41. The sequence goes on from JBFKCU010000141.1 coordinate 6,506, forward strand.
GACCGCAGCGCCGATCAACCCGCCGATCAGCGCATGGGACGAGCTCGACGGCAGTCCGTAATACCAGGTAATGATGTTCCAGATAATCGCGCCAACCAGTGCGCCGAACACGATGTGGTGATCCACCACGGATCCGTCGATGATGCCCTGACCCACCGTTGCCGCGACCTTGAGCTTGAAGATGAACAGCGCGATGAAATTGAAAAACGCCGCCCACATCACCGCCTGATAAGGTTTGAGCACGCGCGTGGACACCACGGTCGCGATTGAATTGGCGGCATCGTGAAAACCGTTCATGAAGTCGAATGCCAGCGCAACGACCACCAGCAGTACGACTACGCCGAGACTGATGCTTACCGTTTCCATGACTGCCGCCTAGGAATGCTCGAGTACGATGCCCTCGATGATGTTGGCAACATCCTCGCAACGGTCGGTGATTTCTTCCAACAGCAGATAAACCGAGCGCAGCTTGAACACCTGCTTCAGGTCGGATTCATCGCGAAACAACCGCGACATCGCCGAGCGCATCACGCGGTCGGCATCGGATTCGAGCCGGTCGATTTCCTCACAGGTCTTGAGTATCGCCTGCGGCGCGCTCAGGTTGGCGAGCAATCCGACCGCGGTCTTC
>JBFKCU010000142.1:0-7103 GCA_041620115.1 Burkholderiales bacterium
ACCTGCATCGCGCCGCGAGAATTCCGTGCTCAATGAGGCCCTGTTGGTGCTGGCCGGCGGTGCCCTGGTGCTCGTGGGTTGGTTGATCTACCTGATGTGGGGACGCAGCCGCAAGCAGGTTGTGACGTCGGAAGACATACTGGTCAAAATGCTGGCCCGCGATCCGGAACGCGATGATCTGCAGCTCAAGCTGCTGGAGATCTATGCCGAACGTGGTGACAAGACGGCTTACCAGAACATGGCCGTCAAGCTGTACCAGCTGACCGGCGGGCAGGGAGAAGCGTGGTTCAAGGCCGCAGCCCGCGGATTTGCACTCGATCCGGGCAATCCTTTGTATGCCGACGGCCGTTATGCCGACCTGGCGCCTTCAGCCAGTGATGCACATGCCGTGCGGCATTAGCATCCGGCATCATGGCAGCCGCGCTTAGCGCGGGCAGCTTGACCAGGGTGGTCCCGACCGCTGTATCGCCAAAACGCTGACCGGCCTTCGGCAGATTACTCGCGCGGCGTGCGGCTTGTTTTTTTCTGCGTCTGCAGCGCCTCACGCACTTCGGTACACAATCGTTCCGCGGTCCAGTTCTTGGGCAGGAACAGGTGTATGCCGGCATTGTTGGTGGCCCGCGTCACGGTGGGCACGTCGCCGCTGGAGGTGAGCACGCGCAGTGCGTTCGGGTAGAGCTGGCGCACCTTGGTGAGAAATTCAATGCCGCTGCGGTCGGGCATGTCGTTGTCGCTGATCACGATCTCCGCACCATGCTCCGCCAGGCGTTCAAATCCCTGCTTCGCGTCGGATGCGGTGTAGATGCGGTAACCGACCGCGGCAAAGGCCCGCGTCAGCCGGTTCAGTTCATCCTTTTTGTCCGCGACCAGCAGCAATCGCATGTCATGCGCCGCGGCCTTGTCCTGCGGCCAGGACAGGCGCGTGTTCTCCGTCAGCATGAGCGTGCATTCATCCAACGGCATCGGCCGCGCGAAGTAGTAGCCCTGGATCTCGTCGCAATTGTGCTGCTTGAGAAACTCCAGCTGTCCGAGGGTCTCGACGCCTTCGGCCACCACGTTGAGTTTCAGGCTGTGGGCGAGGTTGATGATGGCGAGTGCGATGGCGGCATCGTCCGGGTCGGTGGTGGCGTCGCGGATGAACGCGCGGTCGATCTTCAGTTCGTTCAGCGGGAATCGCTTCAGGTAGGCGAGGCTCGAATACCCGGTGCCGAAATCGTCCACCGACAGATGCGCGCCGAGAGAATTGAGCTGGTGCAGCATGGCGATGGATTCCTCGGCGTCGCTCATCAGCAGGGTTTCGGTCAGCTCCAGTTTGAGGAGGGGCGGGTCTATTCGGCTGCGTCCCAGCAGGTCGCCGATCAGATTCGCCAGGTTCTTGCGCTGGAACTGGCGCATCGAGAGGTTGACTGCGACCGGAACCGGGGGGATACCGCCCTGTTTCCATCGATTGATCTGCTCGCAGACGCGCCCGAGGACCCATTCGCCGACCGGTACGATCAGCCCGGTTTCCTCCATGATCGGAATGAATTCGCTTGGCGGCACCAGCTTGCCTTCATGCTGCCAGCGCAGCAGCGCTTCAAAACCGGTAATGGCACCGGTCGCGAGGCTGACCTTGGGCTGGTAGTGCAGCAGGAATTCCTCGCGTTCCAGTGCGACATGCAGCTGTGCATCGAGCTTCTTGTGATGAATCAGTCGCTGGTCCATCTGCGGCACGTAGAACTGGTAGCCGTTGCGGCCCAGCTCCTTGGCGCGGTACATCGCCGTATCGGCGTTCTTCAGCAGAATCTCCGCGTCACTGTTGTCACCGGGGTAAAGGGCAATTCCGACGCTGGCCGAAATGTAACTCTGCTGACCGTCGATCTCGAACGGCACGGCCAGTGCGCTGATGATCTTCTGCGCGACCAGCGCTGCGTCGTCCTGTTTCGTCAGGTTCGACAGCAGCACCGCGAATTCGTCTCCGCTGAGCCGACCGACGCTGTCGACGTCGCGCACGGACTGTTTCAGGCGCTTCGCCACTTCCTGCAGCAACTGATCTCCGGCGGCATGGCCATGGGTGTCGTTGACGATCTTGAAGCGGTCCAGGTCGACGAACAGCACGCCGATCGCCCATTTGTTGCGCTGCGCCTGCGAGATCAGCTGGCGCAGACGGTCGGTGATCAGGAAACGGTTCGGCAGGCCGGTGATGGTATCGAAGCGCGCGAGGAAGGCGAGCTTGTCCTCGGCCTCCTTGCGCTGGATAAACTGGCCGATCTGGCTGCTGATCGTCGATATGGTCCGCAGCAGTTTTTCGTCCGGCTCATCCTGCGCCGGACCGAAGAACTCCAGGACGCTGGTGACCTTGTTGTTGAACAGGACCGGGAAGGCGTAGGCGCTTTTCCATCCCAGCTTTTTCGCGCTGGCCTTGCGCCGGAAGGTTTCCTCGCTGTACAGGTCGGTGATCCAGCTCGCGGTCTTGTGCGTCCAGGCACGGCGCAGCAGTCCGCCGGACTCGGCGTCGTCCAGCCTGAGCCACAGATCCGCGTCGCGGGAGTCAAATTCCGGTTCAGACGCGGACCAGTAATCGGTACGTTCAGGCAGCGATCGCCCTTTGACCGGCGCCCATCTCGCGCCGTACTTCCAGCCCAAGGCCTCGCACATGATCTTGAGGATCCTCGGGATGGCACCGTGCAGCGTCAACGACTGCGCCAATACTTGCGTCACCGCCTGCGACATGTGTCGCCGGACTTCCTCGGCCCGCTGTTCGGTGATGTCCTGACTGATGCCGACGCTGCCGATGACCTCGCCGTCTGCCGAGCGCAACGGCACCTTGACCGTGGAGCCCCAGCGCACTTCGTCGGGCCCGTCCTCGCGCCGCCTGACCGCCAGTTTGTGTTCGAACTCCGGCATCGGATTGCCGGTCTCGATGATGTGCCGGTCCTGGGCGGCCAGGCGTTCGGCCAAACTGGGCCGGAAGAAATCGTGCGCGGTCTTGCCGGCGATGTCCGGGTTGATCTCGCCGCGGGCCTCCAGCCAGGCCTTGTTGGCGAGGATGAACTTGCCGGATTTGTCTTTTGCGTAGATGTGACCGGGAATCGAGTCGATGATGGTGCGCAGCAAGGCGCGATCCCGGGCGATGATGTCGCCCGCCTGTTTGCGTTCAGTGATGTCCTCGATGACCCTGATGAAATGCAGAGGTTTTCCAGCGGCGTCACGCGCCAGCGACAGTGTGCGGTTGACCCACAGCAGGGAGCCATCCTTGCGCCGGTATTGCTGTTCCTCGACATGGTGGTTGATGCGGCCTTCGAGGATGAGTTGCCGGTATGAGCTGACGTTTCGGTCAGGGTTGATGCTGACGAAATCGGCCGCTGCGCGGCCCAGCAGCTCCTGTTCCGTGTATCCGAGCATTTCGCACAGCCGCGGGTTCACCCGCAGGTAGACGCCTTCAAGCGAGGTATGCGCGATGCCCGCGACCGCCTGGTTGAAGGTCAGTTCGAATTCGCACGCCGGCCCGTGGGTGTGCTGTTTTTCAGTTCCGCCTTTGGACTCGTTTCCGCTCGATCGCTTCAACGGCCGTATCCAATCCGGTTGACATCCTTCGCGTCGTTCCACGTCCCTCAGTGGTGCAAAAGATGCGGGTTTGTTGAGCACCGCTGGAGGCTGATGCGCTGGCAATCGACCCAAACGGCAGGATTTTTTTCCGCGTTGCAATTATGGTCCACAGCGCGCGACTCGCCAAATCTAACATTTTGTTAAGTTTGGGGCATCCGGTGCGGCACATCAGGTCTGTGGATTTGAGGCGAAGGCCCGGTGGGGGCGGCTTGCGGCCGTCGGGAAGCCGTCCTTGCCCGGGATCCGATGCCGGGCCGGTTATGCCATGGGGGTAGCGCTGGTGCTCCCCGGAGCGCGTGGCGTCCGGGGAGGCACCGGAAAATCAGGATTCCGCGGCTTTGCCGTCGACTACGCGCAGTGACGGCCGTTCCTTGGGTGCGCGCAATTCGTGTTTGTCGGCGAACAGCAGGCATTGCGGTCCGATTTCGTCCACGGTGTTGCAGCCGAGCAGGGCCATGTTGCGGTGGATTTCGTCACGGTAGATCTGCAGTGCGCGGGCAGCACCGGCTTCGCCGCCTGCAGCCACGCCATACAGTGTCGAGCGGCCGACCATCACGGCCTTGGCGCCGAGCGCCAGCGCCTTGACCACATCGCTGCCGCGACGGATACCGCTGTCCATGAACACGGTGGCGCGTTTGCCCACGGCATCCACGATTTCCGGCAGCACTTCGATCGGAGAGACGATGCCGTCAAGATTGCGCCCGCCGTGGTTGGAGACGTCGATGCCGTCCGCACCGTGGTCGACGCAGGTGATCGCGTCCTGCGGGTCGAGGATGCCCTTGACGATCAGTTTGTGGGGCCAGATCTTGCGGATGGCATCGAGGTCGTCCCAGCTGATCGAGTCTGTTCTCAGGCTGGAGCGCCCGGGCGGACCCTTGGTCATTTTCGCCTTGGCGGCTTCCGGATAGTTGGCATACATCGGCATGCCGGTCGTCAACAGGTAGCGTCCCATCACGCCCATCAGCCAGCGCGGATGCGTGGCCATGTCCCACGTGTTGCGCGCGTTAAGACTGAACGGCAGCGTGAAGCCGTTGCGCAGATTGTATTCGCGGTTGCCCGAGGACACGCCGTCGACGGTGACCACCAGTGTCTTGTAGCCCGCGGCCTTGGCACGGTTGACCAGTTCGTGCGACATCGAGCGATCGGGCCACAGGTAGAGCTGGAACCAGAGTTCGCCGCCGGCTTCGTCGGCGACGCGCTCCATCGCGGTGATCGAGCCGGTGGCGAGCGTGAACGGAATGCCCGCGGCGCGCGCGGCCTTCGCCAGCTTGATTTCGCCTTCGTGCCACAGCAGTCCGGCGACGCCGGTCGGGGCGATGACCATCGGCATCTTGTGTTTGACGCCGAAGATTTCGGTGTCCTGCGTGCGTTTGGACACGTCGACGAAGGTGCGCGTGCGGAAGCGGATGCGGTCGAACACCTCGCGATTGTTCTTCAGTGCGACCTCGTCTTCGGTGCCGCGATCGACGAATTCGAAGAATCCCCTCGGCACGCGCTTCATCGCGATGTCGCGCAGGTCGAATATGTTGTAAGCGTTCAGGTCATTGCTCATGTTGCGAGTTCCTTGGTCTGGGCGGCATGGGTGCCGGCGATCTGTTGTCCGTATTGCGGTCAGCGTATTGGAGGCGATGCCTGAAAATACCCTGAAACGGCCGGTTTTGCCTAGTGTCTGACGGGAGCTTCTCGAAGTCCGTTATATGGTCTTTCAACCAAGCTGCCGGCCGGCGCCGACACGGCTATTTCAGGACGGATTGTAACGGCGGCTGTAAGCCGCCGGCCGTCATCGCGTCGACGTGCGCCTGCAGCGTGTTATGCATTTCGACACATAGCCGTTCTGCCGTCCAGCTCTTGGGCAGAAACAGATGAATTGCTGCCTTGTTAGTCGCGCGCGTGAGGGTGGGCGCGTCGTCGCCGCTGGAGGCGAGTACGCGCAAAGTGTCCGGATGCATCTTGCGCACCCGTGCCAGGAATTCAATGCCGCTCATGCCGGGCATGTCGTTGTCGCTGATGACGATGTCCATGCGGTGCCGCGCCAGGATTTCAAAGCCGTCGTCGGCGTTACCGGCCGTAATCACGTCATAGCCCGCTGGCGTGAACGTGTCGATCAGCAGCTGAAGTTCATCTTTGTCGTCGACGACCAGGAGCAGTGTGGTGCTGTTCCGTTTGCCGGTGTCCTGGACATCCGGCAGGCGCCGGTCTTCGGCAAGCATGCGGCTGCATTCCGCGGCTGGCTGCGGCCGCGAGAAATAGTAGCCCTGAATCTCATCACAGCCGTGCTGGCGCAGAAAACTGAGCTGCCCTTCGGTTTCAACGCCTTCGGCCACCACCCGCAATTTCAGGATGTGCGCGAGATTGATAATCGTGAGCGCGATCGTGGCATCGTCCGGATCGACCACCGCATCGCGGATGAACTCGCGGTCGATTTTCAGTTCGTCCAGCGGGAATCGCTTCAGGTACGCGAGGCTGGAATAGCCGGTGCCGAAGTCGTCTACCGACAGCTGTACGCCCAGCGCCTTCAACTGGTGCAGCGTTTCGACTGATTCACTGGCATCGCTCATCAGCAGCGTCTCGGTCAGTTCCAGTTTGATCAGTGCGGGGCTGACGCCGGTGTCGCGCAGCACCTGCCCGACCATTTCTGCCAGGTTCTTGCCGTGGAACTGGCGCGCCGAAAGATTAACCGCAATCTGACGCGGCACGATGCCGGCCTGTTCCCACAGCTTCAACTGCTGGCACACATTCCTCAGCACCCATTCGCCGACTGTGACGATCAGCCCGGTTTCTTCCATGATGGGGATGAAATCCCCCGGTGGAATCAGCCGGTCTTCGCGTTGCCACCGCAGTAGCGCTTCGAACCCGGTGATGGCGCCGTTCGCAAGGCTGACCTTGGGCTGGTAGTGGAGCAGGAACTCATTGCGATCCAGCGCGCCGCGCAACTGGTTGTCGATATGCCGGCGCTGAAGCAGCCGCTCGTTCATCTGTGGCAGGTAGAACTGATAGCCGTTGCGCCCCTGCTCCTTGGCGCGGTACATTGCGGTGTCGGCGTTTTTCAACAGTACATCCGCGGTTTCGCCATCACTGGGGTAGAGTGCGATGCCGATGCTGGCAGAGATATAGGTCTGATTGCCGTCGAGGTCGTAAGGTGCCGCCAGGGCGTCGACGATCTTACTCGCCACCAGCCCTGCATCGTCGATCTTGGCCAGGTCCGAGAGCATGACTGCGAATTCATCGCCGCTCAGCCGACCTGCCGTATCAGCGGCGCGCACGCATTGTTTCATGCGCATGGCGACCTGACGCAGCAGCTTGTCGCCCGCTGCGTGGCCATAAGTGTCGTTGATTGCCTTGAAGCGGTCGAGATCCAGGAACAGCACGCCGACGAGCCATTTGTTGCGTGCCGCCTGCGAAAGCGTCTGCGCCAGCCGGTCGGTGAATAGGAACCGGTTCGGCAAATCGGTGACGGAATCAAAGCGCGCCATGAATGCGAGCTTGTCTTCGGCCTGCTTGCGCTGGATGAACTG
>JBFKCU010000143.1:0-7101 GCA_041620115.1 Burkholderiales bacterium
CATCATCATTTGCTCGATCGAGAACCTCGATCCAATGGGCGTGCACACCGGCGATTCGATCACGGTCGCACCAGCGCAGACGCTGACCGATAAGGAATACCAGATCATGCGCAATGCCTCGATCGCCTGCCTGCGCTAGATCGGGGTCGAGACCGGCGGCTCGAACGTGCAGTTCGGCAACAATCCGAAAGACGTGCGCATGGTGATCATCGAGATGAATCCGCGCGTGTCGCGTTCGTCGGCGCTGGCGTCCAAGGCAACCGGCTTTCCGATCGCCAAGGTCGCGGCCAAGCTCGCCGTGGGCTACACGCTCGATGAGCTGCGCAACGAAATTACCGGTGGTGCCACGCCGGCGTCGTTCGAACCCAGCATCGACTACGTGGTCACCAAGATTCCGCGCTTTGCCTTCGAGAAATTCCCGCAGGCCGACGACCGCCTGACCACGCAGATGAAATCGGTGGGCGAGGTGATGGCGATGGGACGCACGATCCAGGAGTCGATGCAGAAAGCGCTGCGCGGACTGGAGACGGGCGTCGACGGTTTCGACGAAAAGACCACGGATCCGGACGTCATCGAGAATGAGCTCGGCGACCCCGGCCCGGAGCGGATTTTCTATGTGGCCGATGCCTTCCGTTGCGGCATGACGCAGGAGCAGGTGCACGGCTTTTCGCACATCGATCCGTGGTTCCTGGCGCAGATCGAAGACATCGTGCGCCAGGAAAAGGCTTTGACCGGTCGTGCGCTGGAAGACCTCGATGCCGATGCGCTGCGCACGCTGAAGCGCGCGGGTTTCTCCGACCGGCGGCTGGCGAAGCTGTTGACGGTGGAGCAGGATGCCGTGCGCGCGCGTCGCCACGCACTGGGTGTGCGCCCCGTGTACAAACGCGTGGACACCTGTGCCGCCGAGTTCTCGACGAGCACGGCTTACATGTATTCGACCTATGAAGAGGACTGCGAATCGCAGCCCAGTGACCGCAAAAAGATCATGGTGCTCGGCGGCGGACCGAACCGCATCGGCCAGGGCATCGAGTTCGATTACTGCTGCGTGCACGCGGCGCTGGCGCTGCGCGAGGACGGATTCGAGACCATCATGGTCAACTGCAATCCGGAAACGGTTTCCACGGATTACGACACGTCGGACCGGTTGTACTTCGAGCCGCTGACGCTGGAGGATGTGCTTGAGATCGTCGCGATCGAGAAGCCGGTGGGCGTCATCGTCCAGTTCGGCGGCCAGACGCCATTGAAGCTGGCGCGTGACCTCGAAGCCAATGGCGTGCCCATCATCGGAACCACGCCGGATTCCATCGACATAGCCGAGGACCGGGAGCGCTTCCAGAAACTGCTGACCAAGCTCAAGCTCAGGCAGCCGCCCAATCGCACGGCGCGCAGCGCGGCCAAGGCGCTGGTAGCTGCCGACGAGATCGGTTATCCGCTGGTGGTGCGACCATCCTATGTGCTGGGCGGTCGCGCGATGGAAATCGTTCATGAGCAGAGCGAGCTTGAGCGCTACATGCGCGAGGCGATCAAGGTTTCCAATGATTCCCCGGTGCTGCTCGACCGATTTCTCAACGATGCCACCGAGGTGGACGTCGACGCCATCAGCGACGGTACCGAGGTCATCATCGGCGGCGTCATGGAACACATCGAGCAGGCGGGCGTGCATTCCGGCGATTCCGCATGTTCGTTGCCGCCGTTTTCGCTGTCGGCTGAACTGCAGGAAGAACTGCGCCGCCAGACCGTGGCGATGGCCAAGGCGCTCAAGGTCAACGGTCTGATGAACGTGCAGTTTGCGATTCAGAAAGATGCGCAGAAAGACGGCGAGGACGTGGTGTATGTACTCGAGGTGAATCCGCGCGCATCGCGCACTGTGCCCTTTGTGTCGAAGGCCGCCGGGCTGCCGCTGGCCAAGATCGCGGCGCGCTGCATGGCGGGGCGCTCGCTGGCGGATCAGGGTGTCACGCGCGAGATCGTGCCGCCCTATTATTCGGTCAAGGAAGCGGTGTTCCCGTTCATCAAGTTTCCGGGTGCCGATACCATACTCGGGCCGGAAATGAAGTCCACCGGTGAAGTGATGGGCGTTGGCGAGACGTTTGCGGAGGCCTTCGTCAAGTCGCAACTCGGTTCCGGCGAGCGCCTGCCCAAGTCGGGCCGTGTTTTCATCAGCCTGCGTGACGACGACAAGCCGCGGGTGATCGATACGGCGCGGGTGCTGGTGGGGCTGGGGTTCACGCTGGTGGCCACGCACGGCACGGCGAAGGCCCTGGAGGCGGCGGGGCTGGCTGTCACACGGATCAACAAGGTGGCCGAGGGGCGCCCGCATATCGTCGACATGATCAAGAATGGCGAGATCGTGCTGATCATCAACACGGTGGAAGAAAAGCGTTCGGCGATCCGTGACTCCTACTCGATCCGGCGCGCGGCACTGCAGCAGCGGGTTACACTTTATACAACCATCGCCGGAGCGCGTGCGGCGGCCAACGGCATGGCGCAGGCGCGTGAACTGCAGGTCTACGCCGTGCAGGATTTGCATAAAAGGCTGATGGCGTCATAAGGTTCGGCCGGCTGGCGCGGCGCCCTGTGCGCCGCCGTCCGGCGATCCTGCGGCCGGAGGCGACAGGATCAATTCATTTACACTGCAATACGAAAAGTCAGGGCATATCCATGAGTGCAAAAACTCCATTGACGGTCAAAGGCGCGGAATTGCTGCGTGCGGAATTGCAGGAACTCAAATCCGTACAGCGTCCGGCCATCATTGCCGCGATTGCTGAAGCGCGCTCTCACGGCGACCTGTCAGAAAATGCCGAATACGCGGCGGCGAAGGAGCGACAGAGTTTCATTGAAGGCCGCATTGCCGAGGTGGAGTCCAAGGTGTCGAATGCGCAGATCATCGATCCGGCAACCATTGATGCCGACGGCCGCTGTGTGTTCGGTGCGACGGTGGAGCTGGAAGACATCAGCGGCGGTAGCAAGGTTACCTATCAGATCGTCGGCGACGACGAGGCGGATATCAAGGAAGGCAAGATTTCGATCAGTTCGCCGATCGCGCGTGCGCTGATTGGCAAGTATGCGGGCGACGTGGCCGAAGTGCAGGCGCCGGGCGGTGTGCGCGAGTATGAGATTCTCGACGTCAGATATATCTGATTTCCGGTTTTCGGCGTCGTTTGCCGCCGGCACTGCCGGTCAGGACGCCTGAAAACTTCGTTTGGTGCGCCGGGGCCCCTTATTGACGCGTGGACGCGACGTGGCGGCGCGGGCAGCCGCAGCACCGGTCGCTTTCGAGCGGCCCGGCTTCGGTGCCGGTGCGTCATCCGGCCGTGGCCGGAAAATCACCAGAATTTTTCCGATATGCTGCACCGGGGTGGCATCAAGTTGCGTGCAGATGGCCTCGATCAGGGACGCCCGGGCAATGCGGTCGTCGCCGAGTACGCGAATCTTGATGAGCTCGTGGCTTTTCAGGTTGAGGTCGATTTCCCGGATGACCGGCGGGGTCAGGCCGGCGTCACCGACCATGACTACGGGATTGAGATGGTGGGCACGGGCCTTGAACTCGCGCCGCTGGACAGGGGTCAGATTGATCATGCAGGCAGTCTAAACAATGGCGCGCAACAAAACCAGTAAAGCATGGATGCACGAGCATGTGAACGACCCCTATGTGCGGCGCGCACAGGCCGAGGGCATGCGTTCGCGCGCGGCGTACAAACTCGAGCAACTGGCTGAACGCGACAAACTGCTCAAACCCGGCATGGTGGTGGTCGATCTCGGCGCGGCGCCGGGCGGCTGGTCACAGGTTGCCGGACGGATGGCCGGCGCCACTGGGCGTGTGGTCGCAGTGGACCTGCTGGAAATGACACCGGTCGCCGGCGTGACTTTTATCCGCGGCGATTTCGGCGACGATGCCGTGCTGGCCGAAGTCGAAAAAGCCGTCGGCGGCGGCGGTGTCGACCTTGTGCTTTCGGATATGGCCCCCAATATCAGTGGTGTCGCCAGTGTGGATCAGGCGCGCAGCGTGGGCCTGGCTGAACTGGCGCTGGAATTTGCAGTTAATCACCTGAAACCCAACGGGAATTTTCTGGTCAAAGTGTTCCAGGGATCGGGGTTTGACGCGCTGGTGGCGGATATCCGGCGCAAGTTTGTCCAGGTCATGATCCGCAAACCGGAGGCGTCCCGCAGCCGGTCGAATGAAGTCTATGTGGTGGCCAAGGGGCGCAAGGCCGGCGGATGACGGGTTTTCGCTGCGGTGGTGCTGCGGTACCGGTTAAAAAAGTCTAGAATTAGTCTAGAATTGAATCACTTAGGATGGTCACCGCCCGCAGGGCCGGGGCGCAACGAGGAGTCACTTTGAACAATCTGATGAAGAACATGGCGATCTGGCTGGTCATTGCACTGGTGTTGATGACGGTATTCAACCAGTTCAATGTGCGGCAGACCACGCAGAAGGCAATGGAATATTCCCAGTTCATCGATGAGGTGAAGCAGGGGAAGATCGCCAAGGTCACGATTGAGGGCCGCGTCGTCAAGGGTGTGAAGTCCACCGGCGAAAAATTCACCACCTACGCGCCCTCCGACATCTGGATGGTTACCGATCTGCTGAAGAACGGCGTCATCGTCGAGGCGAAGCCCGAGGAAGAGCCTTCGCTGCTGATGAACATCTTCGTGTCCTGGTTCCCGATGCTGCTGCTGATCGGCGTGTGGGTGTTCTTCATGCGCCAGATGCAGGGTGGCGGCCGTGGCGGCGCGTTTTCGTTCGGCAAGAGCCGTGCGCGCATGCTTGACGAGAACAACAACACGGTGACCTTCGCCGATGTTGCGGGCTGTGAAGAGGCCAAGGAAGAAGTGTCGGAGTTGGTGGAGTTCCTGCGTGACCCGTCGAAATTCCAGAAGCTCGGTGGGCGCATCCCCCGTGGCGTGCTGATGGTCGGCAACCCCGGCACCGGCAAGACGCTGCTCGCGCGTGCGATCGCGGGCGAAGCCAAGGTGCCGTTTTTTTCAATCTCAGGTTCGGATTTCGTTGAGATGTTTGTCGGCGTCGGTGCCGCGCGCGTGCGCGACATGTTTGAGAATGCCAAGAAACACGCCCCCTGCATCGTGTTCATCGACGAGATTGATGCCGTGGGTCGCCAGCGCGGCGCCGGTCTGGGCGGCGGCAACGACGAGCGTGAACAGACGCTGAACCAATTGCTGGTGGAAATGGACGGTTTTGAGGCGAATTCCGGCGTCATCATCATTGCGGCGACCAACCGCCCCGACGTGCTTGATCCGGCGCTGATGCGACCGGGCCGCTTTGACCGCCAGGTCGTGGTGCCGCTGCCCGACATCCGCGGTCGCGAACAGATCCTGCTGGTGCACATGCGCAAGGTGCCGATTGCACCGGACGTCAAGGCCGACATCATCGGCCGCGGCACGCCCGGGTTCTCCGGCGCCGATCTCGCCAACCTGGTCAACGAAGCGGCGCTGTTCGCTGCGCGTGCCAACAAGCGGCTGGTGGATATGGATGATTTCGAGCGCGCGAAGGACAAGATCATCATGGGTGCTGAGCGTCGCTCCATGGTGATGCCGGAGCACGAGCGCAGGAATACGGCTTACCACGAAGCCGGCCATGCCCTGGTGGCGCGCCGGCTGTCGCGGACCGATCCGGTGCACAAGGTCACCATCATTCCGCGTGGCCGCGCGCTGGGCGTGACCATGCAACTGCCGACCGAGGACCGTTACAGCATGGACCGCGAACAGATCCTGCAGAACATTGCAGTGCTGTTTGGCGGCCGCATTGCCGAAGAAGTGTTCATGGGACAGATGACGACCGGCGCTTCTAACGACTTTGAGCGGGCCACTGAAATGGCCCGCAACATGGTGATGCGCTGGGGCATGACCGACAGCATGGGGCCGATGGTCTACGGCGAGAACGAAGGCGAGGTGTTCCTCGGACGTTCGATCACCACGCACAAGAATGTGTCGGAAGCAACGCTGCAGCAAGTCGACGCCGAAATCCGTCGCATCATCGACCAGCAGTATGCGCTCGCGCGTAAGCTGATCGAGGAAGATCGCGACAAGGTCGAGGCGATGGCGAAGGCGCTGCTCGAATGGGAAACCATAGACGCCGACCAGATTGCCGATATCATGGAAGGGCGGCCGCCGCGTTCACCCAAACCGGTTTCGGCGCCGGCACCGAAGCCGCCGAAGGACAGCCCGCCCGGGGCACCGGTGACCAACAAGCCTGCTGCCGAGGCCTGATGTTCCGTTGAAGGGTGCGTGCGTGATGGTCGAAAGATAGTCCGGCCTATATCCCCGCGACGCAAACACCCTTCTTCTTTACTCCATGGCGTTTCTCCATTGCGGAAAATTCAGGCTTGCGCTTGAGCGTCCGCTGCTGATGGGCGTGGTCAACATAACGCCCGATTCCTTTTCCGACGGCGGGTATTTCCTGCAGGCGGATGCCGCTGTGGCACATGCCAGGCGCCTGGTCGACGAGGGCGCCGATCTGCTCGATGTCGGCGGCGAATCGACACGCCCGGGTGCGGCGCCGGTAACACTGGAGGAAGAGCGGCGGCGGGTCCTGCCGGTGCTCGCGGCGCTTGCCGGAATCGGCGTGCCGCTTTCCGTCGACACACAGAAACCCGAGCTGATGCGCGAGGCGGTCGCGGCCGGCGCGGACATGATTAACGACATCAACGGTTTTGAGGCCCCGGGCGCATTCGATTCGGTCGCCGGCAGCGCGTGTGCGATCTGCATCATGCACAAACAGGGCAATCCGCAGACCATGCAGCATGCGCCGGATTATGGCGATGTCGTGGCCGAGGTGCGGGATTATCTGGCGGCGCGCGTCGCGGCGGCGGAACGCGCCGGGATCGCGCGCGAACGTATCGTCGTTGATCCGGGGTTCGGCTTCGGCAAGACGCTCGCGCATAATCTGGTCTTGCTGCGCAACCTCGGCCGGGTGGCGACATCGGCAATACCGGTGCTGGCGGGACTGTCGCGAAAATCGATGATTGGCGCGCTGACCGGGCGCGATGTCGGTGAGCGCGCATCCGGCAGCGTGGCGGCGGCACTGATCGCAGCGCAGCGCGGGGCGGCGATCCTGCGGGTGCATGATGTGGCCGCGACGCG
>JBFKCU010000144.1:0-7069 GCA_041620115.1 Burkholderiales bacterium
AAGGCCACGGTCAATGCCTCATCGGCGCGGCTGGGCTCTGCCACGCCCGAAGGATGATTGTGGGCAAAAATTACCGCAGCGGCATTGTGATGCAGCGCCTGCTTGACCACTTCACGCGGATAAACGCTGGTCTGCGTCAGCGTGCCACGAAACAGTTCCTCGCACGCCGTGACGCGATGCTGGGCATCGAGGAACACGGCGACAAATACCTCGTGTGGACGGCCATGGAGCACCAGGCGCAGATAATCGCGCACCGCGCCGGGTGCGGACAGAGCCGCACCGGAGTCGAGTTTTTCCCGCAACGTACGCCTTGCGATCTCCAGCGCCGCCTGCAGCTGCGCGTATTTCGCCGGTCCGAGGCCGGGTTCGGCGCAGAACGATTCCGTCGCCGCGCCGGCCAGTGCCGACAGCGATCCGAAGCGCGCCAGCTGGCTGCGCGCCAGTTCCACCGCACTCTTGCCCCTGACGCCGGTACGCAGGAATATCGCCACCAGTTCGGCATCCGACAGACTCTGCGGACCCTTGGCCAGCAGTTTTTCGCGGGGACGGTCATCCAGCGGCCAGTCGGTAATCGCCATGATCACAGCGCTCCAGGTATGTCGTTGAAGAACGTCCCAGTCCGCCGTCGGTTTACCCGCCACCGAGTTTGCAGTTACACTTGCCATCCCCTGCACCAGGAAGCGCTACGTGCCTGATATAGAACATAAAAATAACCGCAAACGGGTTCTGCTCGGCCTCACCGGCGGCGTTGCCGCGTACAAGGCCGCGGAACTGGTACGACGTCTGGGCGAACGCGACATCGATGTTCAGGTGGTCATGACCGAGGCGGCGTGCGGCTTCATCACGCCGGCAACACTGCAGGCCCTGTCCGGCCATCCCGTTTACACCGACATGTGGGACGGACGAATCGCGAACGGCATGCCCCATATCGAGCTCTCCCGCGACAAGGACGTCATCGTCGTTGCGCCGGCCACGGCAGACTTCATTGCCAAGACGGTTCACGGTCTCGCCGACGACCTGCTTTCTACACTTTGCCTCGCCCGCGAGTGTCCGCTGATCGTCGCGCCGGCGATGAACCGGCAGATGTGGGAACACCCGGCGACGCAACGCAACATCGCGCAGCTAAAACGCGACGGCGTCACCATCCTCGGCCCCGACAGCGGCGATCAGGCCTGCGGTGAAACCGGCATGGGGCGCATGCTCGAGGCCGATGAACTCGCCGAAGCCGTCAGCGCGTTTCTCGCGCCGAAAACATTATCCGGAAAACGGGTGCTGATGACCGCGGGCCCGACCTTCGAACCGATCGACGCGGTGCGCGGCATCACCAACCGCAGTTCGGGCAAAATGGGTTATGCACTGGCGCGCGCTGCAATTGCCGCCGGCGCCGAAGTCACGCTGGTATCGGGACCGGTGAGCCTCAGTCCGCCTGTCGGCGCGACGGTGGTGCGGGTGCAGACGGCGGGCGAGATGTTTGACGCCGTCAAGCAATATGCGGCGAAGGCCGACATCTTCATCGGTGTCGCCGCCGTCGCCGATTACCGTGCCAGCACGCCGCGCAAGCACAAGATCAAGAAAACCGACGAAGACCAGCTCAGGCTGAAGTTCGTGCCGAATCCGGACATCCTCGGCTGGATTGCCGCACGCCCCAAGCCGCCATTCTGCGTCGGCTTCGCCGCGGAGAGCCGCAACCTCGACCGTTACGCCGACGAGAAGCGCAAGCGCAAGAAAGTACCGCTGATGATCGCCAATCTTGCCCAGGACGCGATCGGCGCCGACGAAAACGAAGTCTCGCTGCTCGACGACGCCGGCACCCACCGCCTGCCGCGCGCCACCAAGAATGTCGTCGCGCAGCAGATCATCAGCCACATTGCGAGGACCTGCAGCAGCAAATCGCGTAAATCCCGATAGTCGCATCGCGCGGGCACCGATCCGCCCCGCCGTTTCAGCTTCCATACACGCGCACAACCACCCACTGCATCCATGAAATCCATAGACGTCAAAATTCTCGACGCCCGGCTGCGCGACCAGTTGCCGCAGTACGCCACCCCCGGTTCGGCCGGACTCGACCTGCGTGCCTGCCTTGAGCAGCCGCTGACGCTGCAGCCCGGCCAGACCGAACTGATACCCGCCGGCATGGCCATTCATATCGCCGATCCCGGTCTCGCCGCGATCATCCTGCCGCGCTCAGGTCTCGGCCACAAACACGGCATTGTCCTCGGCAACCTGGTGGGTCTGATCGACTCCGATTACCAGGGCCAGTTGTTCGTATCGACCTGGAACCGCGGCACTGCGGCATTCACGATCAATCCGCTGGAACGGCTGGCGCAACTGGTGGTCGTACCCATCGTGCATGTCGCCTTCAACGTCGTCGATGAGTTCAATGCGTCCAGCCGCGGCGCCGGCGGCTTCGGCAGCACCGGCAAGGGTTGACCGCGTGAACCGTGGCCGCACCGGGCTGGTGCTGTTTGCACACGGGGCACGCGACCCGGAGTGGGCGGCGCCGTTTCGTGCGATCGGCGAACGCGTCGCCGCAGACCGCAAGGATCTTTCAGTAAAACTGGCATTCCTCGAATTCCAGACGCCATCTCTGGAAGATGCGATCAATGAACTCGTCGCCGGGGGACATGCGAACATCCACATCGCACCGCTGTTCATGGCCCAGGGCGGGCATCTGAAAAACGACGTGCCCAGGCTGCTGGCCGCGATCCACGAGAAACATCCGGCCGTACGACTCGAAATGCTGCCGGCCATCGGCGATGTCGACGATCTGCGCACTGCCATTGCCCGCTGGCTCGTCCACGCCGTTCCCGGAGCCTCCGCATGAGACGCCTGCTGCTCAAACTTGCCCTGGTCCTGGTCGCAACGGGATTTATCGGCATCGCCCAGGCGGCGATGCCGCAGGTCGAGTTGCGCATCGACAAGCATGTACTGACGGCGGAAGTCGCCAGTACGGGGCCGGATCTTGCGCAGGGACTGATGCACCGGCGCATGCTGCCGGAGAACCGCGGCATGCTGTTCGTATTTCCCAATGTCGCCCACCACGGCATGTGGATGATGAACACCTGGATTCCACTGTCAGTCGCCTTCATCGATAGCGACGGCGTCATTGTCAACATCGAAGACATGCAACCGCATACCCGCGACTCGCACACTGCGGCCAAACCGGTGCGCTACGCGCTGGAGATGAATCTGGGCTGGTTCCGCAAGCGCGGCATCGTCCCGGGCATGAAAATCGCCGGGCTGGACCGCGCGCTGGCGTCACGCTGAATTCGGTGAACCGATAAAAAAAGCCCGGCATTACCGGGCTTTTTCTTTGTAACGGACCTGATCTCAGGCAAAGTTCTTGCCGGCGAAATCCCAGTTGGCCAGACCGTTCAGGAAAGTCTCGACGAACTTCGGCCGCGCGTTGCGGTAATCAATGTAATAGGCATGCTCCCAGACGTCGATGGTCAGCAGGGCCTTGTCCCCTGTGGTCAGCACGGTGCCGGCATTGGAGGTATTGACGATGTCGACGCTGCCGTCGGCTTTTTTCACCAGCCAGGTCCAGCCGGAACCGAAGTTGCCCACAGCGCTTTTCGTGAACGCTTCCTTGAAGGCGTCGAAACTGCCCCACTTCTTGTCGATCGCCGCCGCCAGCGCGCCGGCCGGCTTGCCGCCGCCTGCGGGTTTCATGCTGTGCCAGAAAAAGGTGTGATTCCACACCTGCGCCGCGTTGTTGAACACGCCGCCGGAGGATTTCTTCACGACGTCCTCGAGGCCCATGCTCTCGAATTCCGTTCCCTTGACCAGATTGTTCAGATTCGTCACGTAGGCCTGATGGTGCTTGCCATAGTGGAACTCAAAGGTCTCCTTTGAGATGTGCGGCACCAGTGCATCCATTGCATACGGCAGTTTCGGCAGTTCATGTTGCATTGATTCGTTCCTTTACTTGTTGCGGAAAAAAGTGGCGATGATACGGGACGTCGTCGCCCGGGCCAACCGGTCCGCGCAGAAAACGCGAGTCCAAATCAAAACGCCCGGGAAGTCCCGGGCGTTTTGACAACCGAAAACGGCGAAAGTTACGGTATTACAGGCCGCCGTTCTGCTGTGCCACCATGCAAAACAGCATCGGCACGGACAACATGGTGTTGGCCCTCGAGGTCAGCATGGCCACGCGCGCGGCTTTGGCCTTGGCATCGGCATCGACCTGCACGATACCCAGCGCCTTCTTCTGGTTGGGCCAGATGATGGCCCACACGTTGAACGCCATGATGATGCCCAGCCACATGCCGATGCCGATCGCCACGTGCCCCTGCCCCAGCATCAGCGCCGAGCCGAGGTATTTGTTCATGCTGGCTACGATCAGACCGGTGACGAGGGTGGCGACGGCAGCCCAGCGGAACCAGAACAACGCGGCCGGCGCAATCACCTTGCCGATGGCCGGCTTCTGCTCATCGGGAATCTTGGGCATCGACGGAATCTGCACAAAATTGAAATACCACAGCAGGCCGATCCACATCACGCCGGACATCACATGCAGCCAGCGCATCACAAATGCCCACCAGGCGTGGTCGCCGCCACGCGCGCCGGCACCGCCGGTGGCGATGATAATAATCACAAGAATGACAAAGCCGGCAAGTATGGTCCGGCCCAGAGACTGGAATATGGCTCCCATGCGTAAACTCCTTTCGCTGCGAATTGTTATATCGAACGGATCAAACGTTAACGCCGGGCAAAGTCTAGCACAGCACCACCACGGGCCAGCGGCAAAGGCCACGACGCAAGCAGGGAAAAGCGGGGGCGGTAGGTGTGGCGTTAGGCCGCGGCGAGGCTGCCGGTCTCCACGGCGGCGATGGCCTTGGCCTGGTTCAGATCCTGTGCATAACCCGCACCGTAAAGACAGCAGGCCATTTGATTGGAGATGGGTGCCGGCATCGGTATGCGCCCCTCCAGTACGCCGCTAATCCAGTGCGCGGTGGCTTTGAGGTCATGCGCATCCGGCAGCGGATGTGCGCAACGCGGCGTCGCCTCGGCGTCGAACAACTGTCGCGCAGCACCGTCCCTGATCAGCGCGATGCCAGGCCGGCACTGCGCGTCGACGACCGGATCGCCGTCGCGGGTATCGAACAGGAGCGCGTTTTTCTCCGCGTCGCACAGCAACTCCAGCAGGGCAACGCGCTCGTGTTTGTTTTCTGCAGGCATCAACTGCAACGCCGCGCCGGCGAATGGATCTGCCAGGCGGGCAAGCATGCGCGCCAGCGCGCCGCCGCCCAGGCGCACGCGTAACGCCAGCAGATCGGCCAGCGCCGGCGCCAGCGCGCCGGTGGGCACAAACGTCAGATGATGGTCAGCCATTTCCTGCTGTGCCTGCGCGAGACTGGCGCAGGGCATGATGCCCAGTTCGCGAAAAATGTAGGCGGCCGCCACGCCACGCTCGCCGCTCAACATGCCGTGCACCAGCACCGGGATACCCAGGCGCTGCAGACTGATGGCCAGCAGCGGCGCCAGATTGGGGTGTTCGCGCATCGCGCCATAGCTGGGCATCAATACCGGACGCCACTGCGTATCGGGCGCATCGATCTGGAACACCCGTGTCGACATCGCTGCCAATATCCCGGCCAGTTCCTGCCGCCCCAGCTGCCGCTGCTCCAGCAACGCCAGCAGCCCTCCCAGTTCGAGATCGGGCACGCCGTCATCGAACACGGCGGAGAAAAGCGCCTCGGTCTCGCCCTCCGACAGCGCCTGACCCGCGCCCAGTGCATCGATCATGTGTGCCCAGTTCAATTCGGACTCCTCCGGCATCATTGCCCAACGTGCTCACCGGAATGCTGAGCAACCACCGTGCCATGCGCGGAAATGGGGGCTTGGCCCCTGTGGGCGGTGCGTCGCGCCGGATTAAACGCCACGCATCAGTGCGGCGGCACGCGCTCATGCATTATTTTGGTGCCGGTCACGGCCGATGTTGCGCCGCAAAAAATATTCTGGGCGCGCGACGATTTATTGCGATGACTTCCTGGTCAGCGGCACGAAGCGCACGTCGAGCACCTTGCGTTGCACGACCTCACCCCGGGCGTCCTTGTGAATGACGTAGAGCGCCTGCGCGCCGGCCTGGCTGCCGACCGGGATCACCAGCCGTCCCCCGGCTTTCAACTGGTCGATCAGCGGTTGCGGCACCGCCGGCGCCGCTGCGGTGACAATGATTCCGTCGAACGGCGCCTCATCAGGCCACCCGGCGTATCCGTCTCCAATCCGCGTCTGGACGTTGCGATAACCCGCCGCCGCCAGCGCGCGCGCCGCCTCGCGTCCCAGCGCATCAATGATCTCGATGGAATACACGGTACGCACGATCTCGGCGAGCACCGCGGCCTGATAACCCGAACCGGTACCGACTTCGAGCACCCGGTCCCCGGGTCCGACGTCGAGCAGCTCCGTCATCAGCGCGACGATATACGGCTGTGAAATGGTCTGTCCCGCCCCGATCGCAAGCGGGCGGTTGTCATAGGCTTGCCCGGCAAGTGATTGCGGCACGAAGCGATGCCGGTCCACCTTGCGCAGCGCGGCGACTACCCGGTCGCCGAGCGCCGCACGCCCGGTCTCGCGCCGCGTCTCGCGCATCATCTGCTCGATCTCCGCAACCATGCGGTCACGGCGGACAGCAAAATCATCGGCTGCGTCAGCACTCATGCCGGCTCCCAGAAAAAAACAGACACACCACACAGCGAGGCCGCCGCGTGTCACTTTCGTCTGCTTCCCGCCTGAAACGAAAAAGGGCATACCGTTTCCAGTATGCCCCTCCCGCGGTAGCCGCTGCAACATGGCCCGCCTTCAACCCGGGATTCAGCCCTTCAGGCAGCCGCTCATGAATTTCTTGCGATCATCGCCGGATTTTCCTTCGGCTTTGGCGCTGCAATCCTTCATGCGCGCCTGCTGCTTCTTCTGCGCTTCGCTGGGCTCCTTCTTCGCCGTCTCGCCTTTCAGGCACGAACTCATGAAGGTCTTGCGGTCATCGCCGGACTTGCCCTCGGCTTTGGCATTGCAGTCCTTCATGCGCGCCTGCTGTTGCTTCTGGGCTTCGGTGGGTTCCTTCTTG
>JBFKCU010000145.1:0-7044 GCA_041620115.1 Burkholderiales bacterium
AGAGCATGGCGTCAGCCGCGCCCATGTGCACCAGCATCGCGCCGATCAGCGTCGGCAGCCGCCGCATGTCGAGCTTGGCGAGCTCGGGCGACACGCCCTTGCGCTGGGTCAGCCGGTAGTATTCGGTCCAGTATTCGCGGTAGCGCGGATCATCGTTGGGGTTTACTAGCTCGTAGTCACGGTCGCGCTGCAGCCGCAGGCCCAGGCGCTCGATGCGGGTGCTGATCACCTCCGGCCGCCCGATCAGGATCGGCCGCGCGATGCCTTCATCGACGACCTGCTGCGCGGCGCGCAGCACGCGCTCCTGCTCGCCTTCGGCATAGACCACGCGCTTGGGCGACTTCTTCGCCGCGGCAAGCACCGGCCCCATGATCTGGCCGGACTGGAACACGAACTGGTTCAGGCGCCGCACGTATTCGTCGAAATCGGCGATCGGGCGCGTCGCCACACCGCTGTCCATCGCCGCTTTGGCCACTGCGGGTGCGACCTTGCTGATCAGCCGCGGGTCGAACGGCCGCGGAATCAGGTAATCCGGGCCGAATTTGAGGTCCTGCTCGCCGTAGGCCGCGGCGACAATGTCGGACTGCTCGGCCTGCGCCAGTGCAGCGATGGCATTGACCGCCGCGACTTCCATCTCGCGGTTGATCTTGGTCGCGCCGACGTCGAGCGCGCCGCGGAAAATGAACGGGAAACACAATACGTTGTTGACCTGGTTCGGATAGTCCGAGCGACCGGTGGCCATCACCGCGTCGGGGCGCACTTCCTTCACCAGCTCCGGCAGGATCTCCGGTTCGGGATTGGCCAGTGCGAGGATCAGCGGCCGTTCCGCCATCTGCTTGACCATTTCCGGCTTGAGCACCTTGCCGGCAGACAGGCCGAGGAAGGCGTCGGCCCCGGCCATCACGTCGCCCAGCTTGCGCGCCTTGGTGTCGATGGCGTAACGCGCCTTCTCGTCGTCCATCTCTTCCTTGCGGCCCTTGTAGACCACGCCGGCGATGTCGGTAACGGTAATGTTTTCCTTTTTCAGGCCCAGCGACACCAGCAGGTCGAGGCAGGCCAGCGCGGCCGCACCCGCGCCGGACACGACCAGCTTGATTTTCGCGATGTCCTTGCCGACGACTTTGAGGCCGTTGGTGAAGGCGGCGCTGACGATGATCGCGGTGCCATGCTGGTCGTCATGGAACACGGGGATCTTGCAGCGCTTGTGCAGCTCGCGCTCGACGATGAAGCACTCGGGCGCCTTGATGTCCTCGAGGTTGATGCCGCCGAACGTGGGCTCCAGCGCCGCGATGATGTCGACCAGCTTGTGCGGGTCTTTCTCGTTGATTTCGATGTCGAACACGTCGATGCCGGCAAACTTCTTGAACAGCACCGCCTTGCCTTCCATCACCGGCTTGGCCGCCAGCGGACCGATGTTGCCCAGGCCCAGCACGGCGGTGCCGTTGGTGATCACGGCGACGAGGTTGCCGCGTGCCGTGTACTTGCTCGCCTCCTCGGGATGCGCCGCGATCTCCTCGCAAACTTTGGCGACGCCGGGCGTGTAGGCCAGCGCCAGATCGCGCTGGTTAACCAGGCCCTTGGTGGGCGTGACGGCGATCTTTCCCGGGACGGGGAATTGGTGATACTCCAGCGCCGCCTTGCGCAGTAGGTCTTCAGGCATCTAAAAAAACCGCCTTTCGGGGAATTTCACGATGGGAATTGTGAGTGGTGTTGCAGGAGGGGAATTATACCGTAGCGCCCTGCCCGGCCCAGCCGTGCGCGCGGTGTCGCGCCACGGCTCATAGACCGGGCATTGCGTGCGACGCGGTCCCAGCGTGGGGCCGAAATGAGGTATGTTGATTTCGCGCAGTGCACGGCGGTGGTAAAAACGGACATCGCGAAATGGGCGCGCGTGGCCGGGGAGACCGGCGCGTGCAGATCGAAATCATGTCACGGGAGGCGGCAGCTTGGACATCAACATTCCCGAGGTGGTGGCGGAAGTTAGCGACGCCTTCGCACAATATGAACGGGCGCTGGTCGGCAATGACGTGGCGGTGCTGGACACCCTGTTCTGGAACAGCCCGCATACCGTGCGTTACGGCGCCGGCGAGTTGCTCTACGGTCATGATGAAATCGCCAGATTCCGTGCGGCAAGGTCGCCGGCCGGCCTGGCCCGCACCGTGCAGCGCACGATGATCACGACCTTTGGCCGCGACTTCGCCACTGCCAGCATCCATTTCGAGCGCGGCGGCCGCATCGGCAGGCAGATGCAGACCTGGGTGCGCCTGCCCGAAGGCTGGCGGGTGGTCGCCGCACATGTCAGCATGATGTAGTGCCGCACCACAGCCGCGCGCCCCACGCTGGGCGCCCTTTGTGGTACCGTTGCGCTGCCTTTTCAAGCCACGCCGCAGCCGCACACCGACATGCCTGATGTAAATCCCGGATTCCGCGCCGAACTCTATCCCGAGATCGACCCCTGCAATGCCGGCATGCTCGAGCTCGACGGCCGGCATCGCATGTATTTCGAGGAAAGCGGCAATCCGCGCGGCGCCCCGGTCGTGTTCCTGCATGGCGGACCCGGCGCCGGCGCTGCCGCCGCGCACCGGCGGTTTTTTGACCCCGCGCACTATCGCATCATTATTTTCGATCAGCGTGGCGCCGGGCGCTCGACACCGCTGGGCGACATCACCGACAACACGACACCGCTGCTGATCGCCGACATTGAGAAACTGCGGGCGCATCTGGGCATCCAACGCTGGCTGGTGTTTGGCGGCTCCTGGGGCAGCACCCTCGCGCTGGCCTATGCTGAAGCGCACCCGCAGCGCTGCAGCGGACTGATCCTGCGCGGCATTTTTCTGTGCCGCAAGAGCGAAATCGACTGGTTTCTCTACGGCCTGCGCCACCTTTTCCCGGAAGCGTGGCACGCGTTCACCGATCCGATTCCGGCGTCAGAGCGCGGTGATCTGCTGACGGCCTATCACCGCCGGCTGACCGATCCCGACCCGAAGGTGCACATGCCCGCGGCGCGCGCGTGGAGCACCTATGAAGGCTCGTGCTCGACGCTGCTGCCGAGCCCGGAAACGGTCGCGTATTTTTCCGGTGACGTGGTCGCGCTGGGTCTCGCCCGCATCGAAGCCCACTATTTCAGCCACAATATTTTCCTGCCGGATAATGCCCTGCTGCAGAATATCGATCGCATCCGCAACATTCCGGGCGTGATCGTGCAGGGGCGCTATGACGCCGTATGCCCGATCGTTTCGGCCGACGACCTGCACCGCGCGTGGCCCGAAGCTGAATACCACATCGTGCCCGACGCCGGCCACTCGGCCTGGGAACCCGGCATCTGCGCAGCACTGGTCCGGGCCACGGAAAAATTCAAGCACATTTCCAAGGGAGCATAAGATGAAACTCGTTACCTATTCCGCCACCAAACGCGGTCCCGCGAAAATCGGTGTCATCGCCACTGACGGCAGTGTCATCGATCTTGAGACCGCCGCGAAAAAAGCGCGGGTCAAGCTGCCGTTCGGCAGCAACAACATGATCGCGCTGGTAGCCGCCGGTCGCTCCGGCCTGACGCTGGTCAAAAAAGCCGTCGCGGGCATCCGCACCGGCCATCATCCGCTGGCCAAAGTGACGCTGCACGCGCCGATTCCGCGGCCGCGCAAGAACGTATTCTGCGTGGGCTGGAATTACCTCGAGCATTTCGAGGAAGGCGCCAAGGCACGCCCGCATGTGCAGGAAATGCCCAAGCATCCGGCATTCTTCACCAAGCAACCTCTGTGCGTGAACAGCCCGTATGGCGAGGTTCCTGCGCACCCGGGCGTGACGGAGAAACTCGACTGGGAAGTGGAACTGGCCGTGGTCATCGGCAAGGGCGGCCGCAACATCAGCGAAGCCGATGCGATGAAGCACATCTACGGCTACATGATCGCCAACGACGTCTCGGCGCGCGAAGTGCAGCGCCAGCACGGCCAGCAATGGTTCAAGGGCAAAAGCCTGGATGGCCACTGTCCCATGGGTCCGTGGCTGACGACGGCGGACGAGGTCAAGGACCCGCAAAACCTGGACCTCTCGTGCCGCGTCAACGGGGTGACCAAGCAAACCTCGAACACGCGCTGCATGTATTTCAAGATCCCGCGGCTCATCGCCGAACTGTCGGCCGGCCTGACGCTGGAACCCGGCGACCTGTTTCTCACCGGCACGCCGGCCGGCGTCGGCCACGCGCGCAATCCGCCGGAGTTCATGCAGCCCGGCGACCAGCTCGAGACCGAAGTCCAGGGGCTGGGCGTGTTGCGCAACCGCATCGCAGCGAAGTAGTTTCCGCAATATGGCCGGCGCCTTGAGTGCGGCCGGCCGCGGCGGTAGCATGTCCGCTCGCCGAGGAGAAATCGCCATGGATACACCGCAGAAAGCTTCGATCACCGTCATCCCGACCGGCGCCGCGCTGGGCGCGGATGTGGTCGGTGTCGACCTGTCGAAACCGATATCGGAAGCAACGTTCCGCGAGATCGAGGATGCCTGGCACGCGCACCTGGTGCTGCGTTTCCGCGGCCAGAAGCTCGACGACCCGGCGCTGCTCGACTTCGGCCGCCGCTTCGGCACGCTCGATTCCGCGCCCATCCATGCCGGCAAGGACGTGGTCAATCCCTACCCCGAGATCACCGTGATGTCGAACATCAAGGTCGACGGCAAGGCCATCGGCAACCTCGGCCATTACGAGGCGGTGTGGCACACCGACATGTCGTACAACGATCTCGCGCCGATCGGCAGCCTGCTCTATTCGCTGGAAGTGCCGCCGAGCGGCGGCAACACCGGTTTCTCCAACATGTACGCGGCCTGGGACACGCTGCCCGCAGCGCTCAAAAAAGAGGCGCTGGGGCGGTTTTGCCGCCACGACTCGAGCCGCAACAGCGCGGGCGAGCTGCGCAAGGGTTTCCCGGAAATCACCGATCCGCGCGACGCCCCCGGCGCCATCCATCCGCTGGTGCGCACGCATGAAAAGACGCACCGCAACTGCCTGTTCCTCGGCCGCCGCCACAATGCCTACGTGATCGGCCTGCCGCTGGACGAAAGCGAAGACCTGCTCAATCAGCTGTGGGCCCATGCCACCAAGCCGGATTTCGAGTGGTACCAGGTGTGGAAAGTCGGCGACCTCGTGATGTGGGACAACCGCTGCGCGATGCATCGCCGTGATGCCTTTGATCCGGAATCGCGGCGGCTGATGCACCGCACACAGATCAAGGGCGGGAAGCCGTTCTTCGATCCGAAGACGCTGGATGCGCGGGCGTAGCGGTTGCGGCGGAGGCTGCGCAGCAGCCGTAGCCACAACCTAATAATTTCACCGAGTAGTCGATCCTTCGGTCGAGACCGTGGTTGCGGCGAAGGCTGATCCGAACGCAGTGAGGAGCAGCCGCAGCCACAACCCAAAACCATTCACCGGGTAGTCGAACGTTCGTCGAGCCGTGGTTGCGGCGGAGGCTGATCCGAACGCAGTGCGGAGCAGCCGTAGCCACAACCTCTCAGATGCAGCGGCCGATGCGAAGCAGCGGCTGATGCATCGGACGCAGATCAAGGGCGGCAAACCCTTCTTCGACCCGAAGACGCTGGACGCGCGGGCCTGAAGGTTGCGGCGGAGGCTGCGCAGCGGCCGTAGCCACAACCCAAGAAGATTCAGCCGGTCACCGACTCTCCAGGCCTTTGAGTCCGCAACCGCTGAGCGCGGTTGCGACAGTGCTGATACGAGCCCGATAGTGATGCGCGGCCTGAACGCCTGTACTCGCCGGCATGACGCTGTTCGTTGATGCGGAGCACATAGGCCGGCGCAGCCAGGAGTTGCAGTAGAGGGAACCCCGCGCGCTTCCTCGACTCCAACTTGAATCAGAGCATCTGATTTTCTCTGCTCAAGCCCGGAGCGCCGCCTCATGAGATGCACGCCACCCATCATCAGTAGCGCCCGCCTGACATGGCCCGCTGTGTTGATCATGAGCGCGCCCGCGAGCCCGGCGGAAATGGCTGCAGGTGCGCGGTCTGCGTAGCCGCATGATGCGCCTGCTCCTGGCGCTGCTCCTGGGCGCCGGCATCAGTATTTCGCCGTCCGCCGAGGCAGCCGGCACTCAGAATCAGGCCGGTACGCCCAACCGCCTGATCGCTTCCGGCTCACCCTATCTGCTGCAGCATGCCTACAATCCAGTCCATTGGTTTCCCTGGGGACCTGAAGCAATCGAAAAGGCCAGGCGGGAAAACAAGCCAGTGTTCATCTCGGTGGGTTACAGCACCTGCTTTTGGTGCCATGTCGCCAACCGCAGCCTGTTCCAGAATCCCGAAATCGCTGCGCTGATGAATTCCTGGTTCGTGAACATCAAGATCGACCGCGAACAGCGGCCCGATCTCGACCGCGTCCTGATGGAAGCCACGCTGATCCTGACCGGATCCCGCGGCTGGCCGAATAACCTGTTCCTCACGCCCGATCTGGAACCGTTTCTCGCCGGCTCCTATTTCCCGCCCGAGCCGGATGATTTTGGCCGCCCGGGTTTTCCGGACGTATTGAAGCAGGTTCATGCCGACTGGACAACGCGGCGCGCGCTGCTCACTGACAAAGGCCGCACGGTGGTCGCGCGTATCCGCGAAAGCCACCGGCCGGCCCCTCGCGTGCCGATCGCCCCGGAAGACTGGCGGCGCGCCGGGGCACAGGACTGGCTTGCGCGCACCGATGCGGGGCACGGCGGCTTCGTAGTGGCGACCGGCGCCAAATTCCCGCAGACACCCGCACTCGCTTTCCTACTTGCGGAGCAGCGCATCCGTCCGCGCGCCCAGCTCCTGGCCGCGATCCGCGCCGCACTCGATGCCATGTCGGCAGGAGGCATACACGACCATGTCGGCGGCGGCTTCCATCGCTACGCCATCGAACCGACCTGGTCGATACCTCACTTCGAAAAAATGCTTTACGACAATGCCCAGCTGCTGTCGCTCTATGCCGAAGCGCACACCGTAACCGGAGATCCGCGTTACCGCCGTGTCGCCGAGGATATCGCGGCGCATCTCGCGCGCGATAAGGAGGCTGGCGGA
>JBFKCU010000146.1:0-7016 GCA_041620115.1 Burkholderiales bacterium
CGTCCACTGCCGGAAATCCCCGGGAGGCGGACCGCCGGCGTTGTTGATCAGGATGTCGGGCCGCGGGCAGGCGGCGAGCTCTGCGACGCGGCCTTCGGCCGTCGTGATGTCCGCTGCAACGGCGTTTACCGTGACACCTGTCGCAGAGCGGATTTCCGCAGCAGTCTGTTCCAGGGCTTCGCGGCCGCGCGCAACGATGGTGACGTTGACGCCCTCACGAGCGAGCGACATGGCGCAGGCTTTGCCCAATCCCTTGCTGGCCGCGCATACCAGTGCGTTCCTGCCTTTGATGCCGAGGTCCATTTTCGCCTGTATCCGGGAAAAATAAATTGGGCATCAATCTACAGGCGAAGCCTGCCGATGGCCAGCGGTACGGGGTTTCCCGGCCCTGATGCAGCAGTCGCCGACACAAAGTGGACGTTGCCGGCAAGGGAATTGCCGTAACACGGGAAAAACCGAGGCAGAGTTTCGTAGAATAGCGGCCAGCGGCGTCATCATGATGTCGCGGTTACCAATGCAGTTCGGGTGCGGTTGAACAAAGCAGGCAGCAGCCAGCATCGCATTCACCGGTACACGCGCACCACAACCACTGGAGATTTCCGCGGATGATTATCGATTCACAGATCCACGCGTACGAAGCCAACACGCCGAAGCGACCCTGGCTGACCACGCCGAACTGGCCCCCGAGTGCCACCGGCGATGAGATGGTGGCCGCCATGACCAGGGTCAGTGTGGATGGCGCCATTTTCATTTCCTCGTTTTCGATGTACGGCTACGACGCGAGCTATGCGGTGGAAGTGCAGAAGGCACACCCGGGCAAGTTCGGCATCGTCAAACCGGTCGACCCGGATGATCCGGCGGTGGAGGACGTGATAGCCGAATGGAAAAAAACGCCGGGCACGGTGGGCATCCGCGTCATCCTGAAGAAGGACGGCGGGCGCGACCCCAACGATCCGAAGCTCGATCGCATCCTGCGCGCCGCGGTGCGCCACGACTTTCCGGTCAACATCCTGTGCTGGGGCAATCTCGATGCCGGTAGCACACTGATGGACCGGCATCCCGAGACGCGATTCATCATCGATCACCTGGGCATCCTGCAGCCGCATGAACCGTCCGCGCGGGCAGCCGAACCCTGGGCCGATCTGCCCAAAGTGCTGGCACTGGCGAAGCGGCCCAACCTGGTGATCAAGGTCAGCGGTGCCTGCACATTGTCGCAAAAACCTTATCCCTTTCCGGACATCTGGGATCCGCTCGCGCGCGTGTTCGATGCCTGGGGATTCGAGCGCTGCCTCTGGGGCACCGACTGGACCCGGGCGTTCGCGGTGGTCAACTATGAGCAGGCGGTCGAGCCCTTCCGGCTGACTGACCGGCTGAGTGACAGCGAGCGGGCGATGCTGATGGGCGGTGCCTGCGCTAAAGTCTACGGCTGGAAGCCGAAGACCAAGCAGTAACCGGAAAAGGATGATCCGGGAGTCGTGCTGGCCGTTCTATACGGTCGGCACAATGATCGCTGACACGGCCCTGCTATTTTCCGCTGCCGCCCTCCAGCGCCCGCCGGAACGCCTCCAGCCTCCCGTGATAATCTGCCGCCTCGCCGTACCGGATGAACCGCGCCGTCCGCGCGTGTGACCCCAGCACCTTCTTCGCGTGCTTGATCGGACAGAAATACTGTTCGGTACGCGCTGTGATTTCTCTGGCGTAGGCCAGCAGGCCATTGGCGTATTCGCAGTAGGTGCAGTGGAAGCGCTCGAACCAGTTGAGGAATTCGAGCTGGCTGCGGTCGAACACGAGGTAATCGCTGCGGCGGACTTTTTCGATGCGGTAGATCGGGAAGCACAGCGCCTGGTACAGCGTCACCGACAGGTCGAGCAGGCTCAGCGGAATGATCAGCGCGTAAATAATGGGCCCGGTAATGAAATTCTGCGGCCGGTCGGTAACGATCCAGCGCAGCACGCTGCGCTTGAGTTTGCGGTGGGCTTTGCGCACTTTGTCTTCGATGCGCACCCGTCTGCCTTCGAGCTTGTAAAGTAATTGTTCTTCCTGTGCGTGTATGACGCCACGCAGTTCGTCTTCGAGCGCGCTGATCTGGTTGAGCAGGTTGCGGATTTTGTGATCCATGGCAGGTCCGTGGCCGGTGGCAGGGCTGTGAGGTTGGGAGCAATTTCATTAGAACCCGGATGGCGGCTGGCGGGGAGATTAAAATAATAAATAAAAACAATAAGTTACATATATTTTTTGCCGCACATTATGGGACGATGCAGTGGCTGCTTACACCGCGGACGTATCGATGACGCGCGCGCTTCGAGCTAAGCTAAAGAACGTCGGCGCAATTTGATTGATTCTCTTCCACATTCATTCGTCAATGGGCGGCGCTTAGCCCGAAGCGGCACTTTGAAACATTGCCGGCACTGGAAAATCCGCGCAGCACGCGAGAATACCGTGAACAAAGTCACGTTCGGACTGTGAAAAGTAGAAAAGTCCTATGAAAAGCAGGTGGTTATGACCATTAATCGTTGCAATGGGGGGCGTAGCGTAATAGCCGTGGAAATTTCCCGCTGGAGGTAACGTCACATGATACGTAGCCCAAGTGGATTCACACTGATCGAGACCGCGGTAGCGCTGGTTGTTATTGGGCTGATGCTAGGCGCTGTGCTCAAGGGGCAGGAATTGGTTGCTGGTGCACGGGTTGGTAAGGTCGCAGGACAACTCGATGGCGTCAGAGTCGCCTATTTCGCTTTTGTTGACCGTTATCGTGCGTTGCCCGGAGACTACGGCGCAGCCAAAAAGAATATACCCAACTGCGGCGCCTGCGAAAACGGCGACAACAATGGTCGGATCCAGACAAACGGCCCGACGATTCTTGAGTACGTTTCGGTTTGGACCCATTTATCCAAAGCCGGATTTATCGCCGGTAATTACAGCTATGCGGCGGGTGACCCCATCTCAGCGGCTAACACACCGACTAATCTCTATGGCTCACCGATTCAGTTGATATACGACAACAGCTATAGTGGCGAGACGGGCACACCCAGGCACAACCTGAAAACGGGCAGCCATCTGCCATCGAACTTATTGGCCGAACTGGATCGCAAATTGGATGATGGCCGGGTTCTGAGCGGTAACTTTAGGTATTCAACTTTCAACTCGGCCGCCCCCATAGCTTCATGCGCTTTGGCCGGAAGCGATATATGGAATGCGACGGCTCCGGAAGCCAATTGTGGCGGTGTCAGCCTGCTTTAAGGCGGTCCTGAACGGACAGATCCTGTCTGTGCTGATACTTTGTTTGATCGAACACGGCTGCCGATCAAAATCAGCGGCCAGCCACTGACGAGTTCTACCGCACACGCAGCTTGATTTGAATCGCAAAGGCGCCGTCGAGCCGGTTTTTTATCTTAGGAACAATGCCGAAATTGGCGCCTATATATCGACCTTCGACCGATACCAATGGTAGCGGCGCGACGAACCAGGCGCCGTTCCGGTAGTTCGGATAACCATCGAATGCGCCGACCGCGATGCCAGCTCCAACCTTGAGGTTCGCTACCTGCCACTGCAGCGGGCGCCATTGATAGGCTGCGTAATGTGATCGCGCCCGATTGCTGTTGATGAATGATCCGGCCATGACGACGTGTTCCCTCGTCAACGCCACTTCGGCGCCGAGGCCCCAGTTCTCGTCACGCAGGCCTTTGCTCCTGTCAAAATGGTGGGAGTAAATTCCCGGCGACACCCACACTTCCGGCCAAGCATCCTCCGATAATGCGGAGGTCGGTGCTGTTCCCGCGGCAACGCCCATGACCATCGCTGTGACTGCGCGGCGCCATGACGCTAAAGAAGGGTTTATGTTGAGTCGTCGTTCTCGGGACACGGTCGGTTTGAATGTTGATTTGCGTGCTGTCCGCCCATATTGCATGGAAGAGTTAGCGGCGGAGTTTGACATCAACTCTCTGCGGGTCGGCTATGGGTTCGCATTCTGAGCAAGGTTAGGACCAGAAGGGCGGTCACAAGCAGCGCGGCGATAATGCCTAATTGCCAGATCGGCCCGCATTCGGAGAGCGCTAATTTTCCGCTGGTGCATGCTTGTATATACGTAATCACGAAATGCTCACTACCCATATTTCCTCCGCCTGGCCGTTATTGGGAAATGGTTCGCCATTTTTCCCGAGGGATCGGGAGAAATCAGTAATGCAAGCTGCTAATTTTCCTGTCGCAGCGCGGGAATTATGGCCGAGTTATGAGGTCAATGTCACGTGTTGCATTAACGCGTGACGGTCGGACCGCCGCCGTGTTATTCAAGCTGGGACATCCACCGTTCATACCCTGTATCCTGACTGCCCGAACATGCAATTGGGGGAGCGATGGAAGAGCGTCCTTTCGCCAATTTCACACTTTTGAACAGCCTTGATTCGAAAAACAGAACTTACGAATCCGCACAGTCGGCCGGTCCTGGGCGCCCTCGAAATTCGAAGGGCATATTGTGGAAGGCGTGGCGATGATCAAGACCCGCGGGCGAATTGATCACACGTCGTCACGAAGTGTGACGGAGTTGATGCACGGCCGGCTTGCGCTCACGCCAGTCACTGTGGTGCTGGTGGTAGTGAACCTGCTTGTGTTCGCGTCCATGGTCGTGAATGGTGCCGGACTCTGGCATACCCCGAATGATGTTCAACTCGCTTGGGGTGCGGGTTTCGGTCCGGCGACCACGGATGGAGAGTGGTGGCGATTGGGCACCGCAATCTTCCTGCATTTCGGCCTGTTGCATTTGGCGATGAATATGTGGGCGCTTTGGGATGGCGGACGACTCGTCGAGCGGATGTACGGATCGTTGCGCTTCGCTGCCATATTTGCTGGCAGCGGTCTTACCGGTAACTTGCTGTCGCTGATCAATCAGGGTGATCGTGCGGTGTCGGGTGGCGCATCCGGCGCCATTTTCGGGGTGTTCGGCGCATTATTGATATGGCTCTGGCGCGAACGGCGTCGTGTGCATCCTACCGATTTTCGCTGGCTGTTCGGCGGGGCGGCCGTCTTTTCAATTGCAACCCTTGGTTTTGGGCTGCTCATACCGGGCATAGATAACGCAGCCCATGTTGGCGGCCTTGTCACCGGCGCATTATTTGGAGTTGCGCTGGCGGGCCCGGAGCGGGCTCACGCTGGCGGTTTGCGCCGGGCACTGGCTGCCGGCGTGTATTTGCTTGCAGCCGTTTTGTTAATCAACAAGATTCCGGAGCCGGTCTACCGGTGGCAGGATGAGTTAAAGGCGCGGACTGAAGTTCGTGATTTTCTTGCCACCGAACAGCGTATTGCCAGGCGCTGGCAGGAGATCGTTAGTGTGGGCGACCAAGGTGTGGGATCTTTCGACCAGCTAGCGGGGAGAATTGAGTCCGACATTGCGCTTGAATACCAGCATAGCTTTGAACAGTTATCCATGCTGCATCTGGACCCGGCGGCACCGTCAGCGGGCGCGGTAGAAACCCTCAAAAAATACGCGCAACTACGCAGCGAAGCTTCATACTGGCTTGCGGAGGGACTGCGGCTGAACGACAAGGCGCTAATAGAGGAAGCACTCGAAATGGCGCGCCGGGCACCGGCTCTTGCTCGCGGCCTCGATCCGCCGCCGGCAAAGAAGCCGCCACGTTAGTGGCAACGCCGGAGAAACATGCGGCAATGTACATCTGCCGATCAGGTCGCCCGCATTGGAAAGACGCTTGCCTGGCGAATTAGCGACGGCCCGATTCTTAACGCCAGCGCCGGTCTTCAGCGCGCACGCAGACTATGTTATTAATGAAAAAGGAAGCTCGGGCGCTGTTGCGCCCGAAACCCGTGTTTGCAGCGCCTTTGTGTTGATTCTCCGGGAGCCACGTGTCCGTCAAAGCCGATCTGTCCGCCACCTGGGGAGCCGTATTTTCCCTGCTGATTGCCAGCGGCATACTGCTGGTGGGAATCGGTTTGTTTTTTACTGCGCTGGGGTTGCGCGCCAGCGCCGAGCAGTTCTCAACCATCGCGACCGGCGTGGTGATGTCGTCCTATTTCGCCGGCTTTGTCATCGGTACTTTTGTCTGTCCGGCGATGATCCGCCGCGCTGGCCACATTCGCGCATTTGCGGCGATGGCCTCGGTGGCCTCGACCACGGCAATTGTACATGCGATTGCCGTCGATCCCTGGGTGTGGGCCATTCTGCGCATGATTACCGGCGTGTGCCTGGTCGGGCTCTACATGGTGATGGAGAGCTGGTTGAATGTGCTCACGCCCAACGCGGCGCGCGGCCGGATTTTTTCGGCCTATGTCGCGGTGACACTGGTGGCGATGGGCGTGGGCCAGTTTCTGGTGCTGGCGGGCGACGTGGTTGGTTTTGTGCCGCTGGGGCTGGTGTCGATACTGTTGTCGCTGGCGCTGGTGCCGGTGGCATTTACGCGTACGCCCGAGCCGCGGCCGGTGAAGGTGCCGAACATGAGCATCGCGCGGCTCTACGAGATTTCGCCGCTGGGCGTTGCAGCCGCGGTGGTTTCGGGTCTGCTCAACAGCGCCTTCTTCGGCATGGGCGCGGTGTTCGGCCAGCGCATCGGCATGTCCGAATTGGGTGTGGCGGCGTTCATGGGCGTCACCATCTTCGGCGGTGCGCTGCTGCAATGGCCTGTGGGGCACGCGTCGGATCGCACCGACCGCCGCATCGTGTTGACGATTGTCTGTGCGGGTGCGGCCGGGTTGGCGATGCTCGCCTATGCGTTCAAATCGGTTTCGACATCGGCGCTGATCGTGTGCACGTTCTTCTACGGCGGTCTGGTGTTCTCGATTTACGGGCTCAGCGTCGCGCTGGTCAACGACCGCATCTCCCAGGACGAGGTGCTGGAGGCCTCGAGCAGCCTGCTGCTGGTGCACGGCATCGGCGCGGTACTCGGGCCGGTGGCGGCGGGTGCGATGATGGATCTGCAGGGACCGGGTGGCCTGCTCATATTTTTTGTGCTGGTGCTGGTGGCGATGTCCTTGTTTGCAGTGTGGCGCCTGCGCGTGGGCACTGCGCTGCC
>JBFKCU010000147.1:0-6999 GCA_041620115.1 Burkholderiales bacterium
ACAGCCGTCCTTGCGGATCATCGTCTGGTTGCCGCATTCAGGACAACGGCTGCCCTTCATCTGGCGCGGCGCATCACCGCCGGCACGGGTTTCCAGTATGCCCATCTGAGTCAGCGGCGCGCCGTACTCGTCGAGGATGCCGAGCATCGAATAGCGGTGCAGGATCAGTTGTGCGACATAGGCCACGGTCGACGGGAAGGTCGCCTGCCGGCGGGTGCCGGGCACGAACGCCATGAAGTCGCCCAGCGGCTCGGGAAACTCGAGCAGCTTCTGCAGTTTCATGCCGATCCATGCCGGATCCATGACGCGCATGTCCAGCGACAGGATTTTGCACAGCCCGTCGAGCGCGCGGGGGTATTCTCCCGACAGCCACATCGAATAGGGGCGGGTCACGCCGGCATTCTTGCCGTCGCCCGGCAGCGTGATTTCCTTGAGGCCCAGCACGAAATCGTCACCGGTACGCGGATTGAGCACATCGACCGTCCATGACATCGTGCCGTCGGTGCCGGTCTTGGGTTCCTTCGGCGAAAACATTGCATCCAGCACCGGTGTCAGCGACTGACCGAACAATGGCGCGCCCGGCGGGGTCAGGCCGCCCAACTGGTCGACGCGCCAGCGCACCACCTGCGCGAAGGCGGCAACCACCGAAGGCATGCGTTTGACTTCGCCGAGCGGCGGAAACGGCATGTCGAACGGTTCGTCGCCGCCGGCCTTGGCCAGCGAGTCGAGTTTCAGCTGCAGCCAGCCCGGATCGCTGGCGCGCATGTCCATCGACAGCGTCTTCGCGACCGCACCGAGGCCGCGCGGCTGTTCACTGCCGTTGACCCAGACTTCAAATGCATGCTTGTGGCTGTTCTCGACGTGGCCGACAAACACGGCAAACGCGCCGTGCGGATGTTCGATCATATAGGTCCACGCGGGATTTCCCGCCGTCATGGCCGGACGTCCCGGCCAGCGCAGGCTGGAGAGCACGGGGGCGGGCAGATGCTGGATGCGGATGCGGCGATTGACGTCGTCGCTGCGGAAATCCTGCGGCGCCTTGTCCTTCTCCGAAGGTTCCACCGACAGCACGGATCCCAGTATGTTGTTCGGACGATACGTGGCGAGGCCCTTCAGGCCTGACTTCCAGGCGCGGAAATACAGGTCCTGGAAATCGCTGTACGGGTAATCCTCGGGCACATTGACGGTCTTGGAGATGCTGGTGTCGACGTAAGGCGCGACAGCGGCCACCATTTCCTCATGTGAGCGGGCTGAGATTTCCAGCGCGGTGACGAACCACGGCGGCAATTTTGCGGTGTTGCCACCCTGGGCGCGCCAGCGGCGCCAGGCGTGATCTTCCACCGCGAATTCGCGCATGGTGTTATCGGGCATGCGTTTCTTGCGGGTATAGGTCCACGAGAATGGCGGCTCGATGCCGTTGGACGCGTTGTCGGCGAAGGCCAGGCTGATCGTGCCCGTGGGCGCGATCGACAGCAGGTGACTGTTGCGGATGCCGTGTTTGCGGATGTGTTGTTTGACTTCTTCGGGTAGGCGCGCGGCGAAGCTGGAGCCCGACAGGTAGAGATCCGAATTGAACAGCGGAAACGCGCCTTTCTCGCGCGCAATGTCGGCGGAGGCGCGATACGCATGGTCGCGCATGGCAGCGGAAATTTTCGCCGCCACCTGCCGTGCTTCCGGCGTGTCGTATTTCTGGCGCAGCATGATCAGTGCATCGCCCAGTCCGGTGAAGCCGAGGCCGACGCGGCGCTTGGCCGCGGCTTCTTCCTGTTGCTGTTTCAGCGGCCAGGCGGTGACGTCGAGCACATTGTCGAGCATGCGCACGGCGACTGCGACCACGCGGCCGAAATGATCGTAATCGAAGGTGGCGTTCTCGGCGAAAGGCTGCTTGACGAAACGCGTGAGGTCAATCGAGCCCAGGCAGCAGCAGCCGTAGGGCGGCAGCGGCTGTTCGGCGCAGGGATTGGTGGCTTCTATGGTTTCGCAGTAATTGAGGTTGTTGTCCTTGTTCATGCGGTCGATGAACAGGATGCCCGGCTCCGCGTGGTCGTAGGTCGAGCGCATGATCTGCTCCCACAGCTCGCGTGCCGGCACCTTGCGATACACCCACGATCCGTCTTCGCGCTGCCACGCACCCGCCGCCATCTGCTTGGCGTTGGGTTTGGCACGATGGGCGAGTTCGACCTCTGTGTTCTTTTCCACTGCTTCCATGAAGCTGTCGGTGACGCCGACGGAAATGTTGAAATTGGTCAGGTCGCCCTTGTCCTTGGCGTGGATGAAGTCTTCGACATCGGGGTGATCACAGCGCAGCACTGCCATCTGCGCGCCGCGGCGGGAACCGGCGGATTCCACGGTTTCGCAGGAGCGGTCGAACACGCGCATGTACGATACCGGGCCGCTGGCGTTGGATTGCGTGCCCTTGACTGCGGCGCCCTTGGGCCGGATGGAGGAGAAGTCATAACCGACACCGCCGCCGCGACGCATGGTTTCCGCGGCTTCCTGCAATGCGATGTAGATGCCGGGGCGGCCATCGACGATTTCCGAAATCGAATCGCCCACCGGCTGCACGAAACAGTTGATCAGCGTGGCCTGCAGTTACACGCCCGCGGCGGAATTGATGCGGCCCGCCGGAATGAAGCCGTCTTCCTGCGCCTGCAGAAAGCGCCGCTCCCACTGCGCACGCTGCTCCTCGGGCTCGGCCTGGGCCAGCGCACGGGCCACGCGGTGACGCACTTCGGTGATGCTGGTTTCCTTGCCCTTGGCGTATTTCTCGATCAGGGTGTCGCGGCTGATTTCCTGTTCGGTGAGCGTGACGGCGGGGGTGCCAAGTGCGGATTCGTTCATTGCGGGCCTTTCGGTTTTTGGTGGCGTGGAGCACAAGCTGTTGTGGTTGGCAGTATGCACCGCACTACAGTTTGTGAAAAGGCATAGACTTGATTTTGATCAAAAATCGCCGGTCTTGCCTTCCACATTGTGATTGTTAATGCAATTCAGGAGGGCTTGCAAGGGGGGCGGAGTATAGCCTGTGCATGCCGCTGGCGGGGGTACCGGCACGGTTGCGCCGTACCGGCAGTGCGGTTATCTTCGGTCTCCCCTGCAGTCTTCTTCTTATTGAGGTTCATCAGCAATGGCAACGACCAAACGCGGCATGCGCCGCGGCCTGACCGCTTATGGCGACGAGGGCTTCTCGCTGTTCCTGCGCAAGGCCTTCATCAAGGCCATGGGCTATACCGATGACGCGCTGGAGCGGCCCATCATCGGCATCACCAATACCTTCAGCGGTTTCAACGCCTGCCACCGCAACGTGCCCGAGCTGATCGAGGCGGTGAAGCGCGGCGTCATGCTCGCCGGCGGGCTGCCGGTGGAGTTTCCGGTCATCACGCTGCATGAGTCGTTTGCGCATCCGACCAGCATGTATCTCAGGAACCTGATGTCGGTTGATACCGAGGAGATGATGCGCGGCCAGCCGGTGGATGCCGTGGTGCTGATCGGCGGCTGCGACAAGACAGTGCCGGCGCTGCTGATGGGTGCGGCGAGTGCCGACATTCCGTCGATCATGCTGGTCACCGGGCCGATGATCACCGGCGACCACAAGGGTGAACGGCTGGGCGCTTGTACCGATTGCCGGCGTTTCTGGGGCCGTTTTCGCGCCGGCGACATTTCCGAACAGGAAATCGGCGAGGTGAACAACAAGCTGGCGCCGTCGGCAGGCACCTGCATGGTGATGGGCACGGCCAGTACCATGGCGCTGTGCAGCGAGGCCATGGGCATGATGCTGCCCGGCGGCTCCTGCGTGCCGGCGGTGATGGCGGATCGCTTGCGCCAGGCTGAAGCCAGTGGCGCGCGTGCCGTGGGTCTGGCCAAGGAACGCCTGACGCCGAGCAAGATCATGACCGTCGAGGCATTCGAGAATGCACTCAGAGTGCTGTTTGCGGTGGGCGGATCAACCAATGCCATCGTGCACCTGACGGCAATGGCCGGGCGTTTGGGTATCAAACTCGATCTCGATGCCTTCGATCGCATGGGGCGGGAAACGCCGGTGCTGGTCGACCTGAAGCCGACCGGGCAGGGGTATATGGAGGACTTGTACAAAGCCGGCGGACTGGCCACCATCCTGCGCGAACTCAAGCACCAGATGAATCTGAAGGCACTGACGGTCACCGGCAAGACTCTGGGCGAGGATCTCGCCGCAGCGCCCCCGGCCTGGGACCAGAAGGTCGTGCGCCGGTTCAAGGACCCGGTGTTCGCCGGCGGCAGCATCGCGGTATTGCGCGGCAATCTGGCGCCCGGCGGCGCAGTCATCAAGCAGGCGTCGATGGACCAGAAGCTCACGCGTCACGAAGGACGCGCGGTGGTGTTCGAATCGCTGCAGGATCTGGCTGACCGCGTCGATGATCCCAAGCTCGATGTGAACGCTGACGACATCCTGGTGCTGAAAAATGCCGGACCGCGCGGCGCACCCGGCATGCCGGAAGCGGGTTATCTGCCGATTCCGAAAAAACTTGCGGCCAAGGGCGTCAAGGACATGGTGCGGATATCGGACGCGCGCATGAGCGGCACTGCGTTCGGTGCGATCGTGCTGCATGTGACGCCGGAGTCGGCCATCGGCGGAACGCTGGGCCTGGTGCAGAATGGCGATCGAATCCGGCTCGACGTGCCGGCCCGCAAACTCGATTTGCTGGTCAGCGATGCCGAACTCGATGCGCGGCGCAAACGCTTCAAGGCGCCGAAAGCGCGCAAGGACGACAATCGCGGCTACCGCAAGCTGTTCATGGAGCAGATCACGCAGGCTGATGAAGGCTGCGACTTCACTTTCTTACAACCCGAAATCACGACTCAGGCACCCCGCAAGCGATGACATCAACCAAGAAATCTTCAGATTCCAAGCGCAAGGTTAACAGAAAAACCTTAAAAAACAACAAGTTAAATAAAGTCACCGCGAAGGCGAAAGTTGCGGCGAAGCAAGTGCCCAAGCCGCGCGTGGCGGTGCGCAAATCCCCGGTGCATGGCCGCGGTGTGTTTGCCGTGACGGCGATTGCCAAGGGCGCGCGCATCCTCGAATACACCGGCGAGCGCATGTCGCACGCGAAGGCGGACCGGCTGTACGGCGACCTGCACGAAGGGTCATCGCACACCATGCTGTTCGCGGCCAACGACAAGGTGGTGATCGACGCGACCAAACGCGGCGGCCCGGCGCGCTGGATTAATCATTCGTGCGCGCCGAACTGCGAAGCCAACGAGGAAGACGGGCGCGTGTTCATCGATGCCATTCGCGCCATCAAGCCGGGGCAGGAGCTCTCCTACGATTACAACCTCGTGCTCGAGGAGCGCCACACGCCCAAGCTCAAGCGCGAACATCCGTGCCACTGCGGCGCACGCAAATGTCGCCACACGCTGCTGGGCAGCAAGCGCTGAGGTTTTCTGCCCCGGTCGTCAATGTGTCCGGGATTTCCGCGGACTAATCAAAGCGCAGCGTAAACAGCACGTCGGCCGCATTCTCGGCGCCGGCCGTGCCTTCCAGGCGCCAGCGCTCGGAGAGCATAAAGTCCAGTTTCAGCAGGCCGCCGGCGGTGCCGCCCAGGCTCTGCTCGAGCCGTACCGTCAGCCGGTCGGTGATGCGCTTGCCCAGCGCGAGCACGCCCATCGTGCCTTCGCCCCCTTGTGACACGCCGAACTCGTCGAGCCCCAGGCCCTCGGCAATCTGCTTTTGCAGCGGTGCCGACCGCCGTGTTCCTGACGTCAGCGCCGCCGCCTGCAGGATCGCGAGTTCGGCGGCGCTCGCGGTCTGGGGATCGCGGCCCAGCACCAGCCAGCCCAGCCGGTCGGAGTCGGACATCACGGGGTCGGATACGAGCTTCACCACGGGGCGCTGCAGCGAGCCGCTGACTTCGACGCCGACTTCGACGGTCTTGATCTTGCGTGCCGCGCGCAGGTCGAGCCCCGGATTGCCGAGCGGGCCGGAAAAACCGAGTTCTCCGCGCTGGATGTCGAGGAGCTGACCGAAGGCGAAGTATTCGCCGCGCACGGTCCGGATCGTGCCCAGCGCGTGGAGGGCGTCGCCGCGCGAGGTGATGCGCATCGCGCCCCCGAGCACCGCATCCAGACCATGGCCGCGGACAATGAAGTTGTCACTGAGGTCAACGGTCACGTCGAGTGCGATTTTCAGCGGTTTTGCACCGGCGTCCGCCACGCGCTGGCCGGTGATCACGACGTCGTCGCCCAGTTCCGGCTTGCGCTCGGATCCCAGGTCGTAACGGCCCTCGTCGATCCTGAACTTGCCGTCCACATTGAGCTGGAGATCACGCAGGCCGGCACGTCCTGTTCCGCTCAGGACCGCGGTCATCTCCGGGCTGGAGAGGAGACGCGCACGTTCAGCGCGCACATTGACTTCCATACTGCGCAGGCCCTGGCTGAGATCGGCAACGCCGTCAGCCTCGATTTTGCCGTCGCCGGCTTTCAGATAGAGCCTGGAGATTTTCAGATTGCCGCCGTCGAAATCCGCGCGCAGTTCGCCGTCACTCAGATTAAGGCCGGGGCCTATGGCGCGGATCTGCACCGCGTCGGCACTGGCGCTGCCGGTGATCAGCGGCTGGCCGGCTGTGCCGGCGATCGTCAGTCTGGAGGCAATGCGCCCGTCGATCCTGTCGAGCTGCGGCAGCAACGCGCTGACCCAGGCCAGCGATTGCATGTCCAGTGCGACCCGGCCTTCGAGTGGAGCGTTCCGTGGCAGCGTCCACGCGCCGTCGCGCCGCTCCAGGCGTGTGCGCACC
This sequence comes from Burkholderiales bacterium, assembly GCA_041620115.1. Classification (GTDB taxonomy): domain Bacteria; phylum Pseudomonadota; class Gammaproteobacteria; order Burkholderiales; family SG8-41. The sequence goes on from JBFKCU010000147.1 coordinate 6,768, forward strand.
TGCGCGGCGAGCGTTCCCATGCGTGCGCTTTGCGCGTCGAAGGCAGCGTCGACGGTATCGCCCTGCGCGGTCAGATCCAGTTGCAGCCGGTTCAGCCCCAGCGTCAACTGGTCTCCGGTGCGCATGCCCGGATCACCCGCTTCACGGTATAAAGCGGCCGATCCGGAAACGGTTTCTCTGAGCGTGACGTTCCAGCGCCCGCCCAGCGTCAGGTCGCGGGCGTCTATGCCGG
>JBFKCU010000148.1:0-6978 GCA_041620115.1 Burkholderiales bacterium
CAACCCCATCATTTCATGCGGCCATTGCGACTCGTGCCGGCGCAACGCACCGCATCTGTGCCGCAACGCCGGTCTGTTCGGTCGCGAGGTCGACGGTTCGCTGAGCGAATTTGTCTGCCTGCCGGAGCGTTACGTGTACGCGCTGCCTGAAAAAATGCCGCTCGCCGATGCCACGCTGATCGAAACGCTGGCCACCGTGCGCCACGCCCAGGAACGCCTGGGCATCGCCAAGGGCGAATCCGTCGTCGTGCTCGGCATGGGCACCACCGGGCTGCTGCACGCACGCCTGGCCTCGCTGCGCGGCGCGAATCCGGTCATCGTCATTTCACGCACGCAATGGAAACTCGACATGGCGATGCGCATGGGTGCGCATCACGCCATTTCTACCGGTGCCGAAGGTGCGGTGGACGAGGTACTGCGCCTGACCGGCGGCGACGGTGCGGATGTGGTCATCGACACCGTCGGAGGTGACGCCACACTCAAGGCCGGCATCGACATGCTGCGCCCCGGCGGCCGCTTCTCGCCCTACGCAGTCAGCCATGCCTGCTGCCCGACTTTCAGCACGTTCCCGCTGTATTTCAAGGAAATCAGCATCATCGGCTCACGCGCCCTGGGCCCTGCCGACATGGCGCCCTCCATCGACCTCGTGGCCTCCGGCAACATCGACGTCGCCGGATTTGTCTCGGCGACTTACCCCTTGTCCCGGACTGCCGAGGCCTTTGAGGAATACGAACGCAATCCCGGCCGCGTGCTGCGCATCGTCATCGACGGCCGGACCAACTAAGTAAGGCACAAGCACAATCATGCAACAGCTGTTATTCCCCATTTCCGACCCGACCGCCAAAGACGCCGGCCGTTTCGGCCCCAAAGGTGCCAACCTTGCGGCCTTGTGTCAGGCCGGTCTGCCCACCCCCGGGGGATTCTGCCTCGATGCCGAAGCTTATCGCCTGCAAGTCAAAGCGCTCGGCCTCGAAGAATCCGCGCGCGGCGTTTTCACCACCGAAGACGGGCCGCAGGCGCGCCGCCACGCCCTGAACATGAAACTCGGTCTGATGGACAAGCCCATCGCGCCGGAGATCGAGTCACAGCTGCTCGCCGCGTGGCGCCAGCTGGTCGAGCAATCCGGAACGCCCATCGTCGTGCGCTCCTCCGCCCTGGTCGAAGACCGTTACGGATCGAGCTTCGCCGGCCAGTTCGAGAGTTTTCTTGACCTTGAGAACGAAACCGAATTTCTCACCGCGGTGCGCTCATGCTGGGCCGCACTGTGGATGACCCGCGCGCTGCGCTATATGGCCACGCACGACATCGATCCCGCGGATACCGCGATGGGCCTGATCATTCAGCCGCTGGTGCAGGCACGCGCTGCCGGCGGCGCGCTGAGCCAGACCGCCGGCGGCGACATGCTGATCAATGCGACACCGGGCCTCGGTGCCGCCATTGCGCAGGGCGAAGTGACGCCGGACCGCTATGTGCTCGATCGCGACGCCAAACTGAAGGAAACCGTAGCGGCACCCACGCAATATCATGCGCTGAGCTGTGCCCACCGCCCCGCCCTCGCGCCGCGCACGCGCAAAGTGGCGGATCCCTGCCTGACGCCGGCACAGGCAACTGAACTGGGCCAGTACGTCGCACAAATTGAGAAAATGATGGGCATGGCAGTGGAAATCGAATGGGCCATGGACGACAAGGGTTTCAAGTTGTTGCAATCACGACCGTTGCATCTCGAACCTGAAGAGACCCATGCATCCGACGAACTCTGGCTGGGTCATCCGCATTTGCTCGGCCAGCCCGCAGGCGCCGGCTGGACTTCGGGTGTGGCCTGTGTGATCAACTGCGAATGCGAACTGACGCGCGTAGCGCCGGGATCGATCCTGGTGACCAAGATGGCCGGCCCGGCACTGTCGCAGATCCTGCAGCGCGTCGCCGGTGTCGTCGCCGAACTGGGCGGCAGCACCTCCCACCTGGCATCGCTCGCACGCGAGCGTGGCATCCCGATGGTGCTGGGCGCCGACAATGCCACGCAGCGCATCCCTGAAGGCTCCATGGTTTCGGTCAACGGAGTCTCCGGCGTGGTGCGCTGGATGCCGAATGATGTAATTTCCCCCCAACACGTGAGGATGACATGACACAACGCTTACGCGGCATTACCGATGAAGAAGCCACCGGCCCGGCGAAGGACCTGTTCGACGCCTCGAACAAGATGCTCGGCCGCACCGCCAACCTGATTCGCATACTCGCGCACAGCCCGTATGTGGCACGCTGGATCATGCCCTTCATTGCGGCAGTGCGTCAGCCCGATGCCGGCGCGGTATCCGAGGTGCGGCTGCGCAATCTGGCGGTGCTGAAAACGTCCACGCTCAACGAATGCCAGTATTGAACGGAACACAATTACGTGCTTGGTCAAGCACTGGGTCTGAAAAACGAAGAGTTCGATGCACTGCGGGGCGATTACAAGGCGAGCCCCTTATTCACCGACAGGGAAAAAGCAGCGATTGCCTGGTCCGAAGCCATGACGCTGAATACCGCCAAACGCGACAATAAAGTCTGGAATGCATTGCGGGAACAATTCAATGACGCCGAAATCGTCGAGATTTCGCTGGCGTGCGGCATGTTCAACATGATCAATCGCCTGAACGATTCGTTCCGCACCGAGATCGAAAGCGAGGAATACAACAAACGCCAGCACGGCGCGATTGGCACCACGCGTAAAATGCTTGAAGAATACGCCTGCGTGCTCTGCAAGCAGGCGAAATAAGCTTAATCCCGGGTCCTGCGCCATGGCGCATTCCCGGATTAAAATCAGAAGATCTGAAAATATTGCAACACAGGATCATGCCAACCCGCATCTACATCACCCAGCCCGTCGCCCAGGGCGCCATCGACCGGCTCAAGAAAGTCGCTGAAGTCAGCATGAACACGGATCCGCTGCATATCATGACGCAGGCGGAGCTGGTCGAAGCCGTGCGCAACAACGACATCCTGTTCTGCCTGCTGCATGATCATGTCGATGCCACGGTCATCAATGCCAATCTCAAACTCAAGGCCATCGCATCGATGACCATCACGCCGGCGGACATCGACGTCGCCGCCGCCACCGCGCGCAAGATTCCGGTAACCGTCATTCCGGCGCTGCTGTTGAACGACGCCACCGCCGACCTCGCGTGGGGCCTGCTGCTGTCGCTGGTACGCCGTGTTGCGGAGGGTGACCGCCTGTTGCGCGCCGGCACGTTTCCCGGCTCGCAGTCCCGCTACATGGAAGGCGCCGGCCTCACCGGCAAGACGCTGGGCATCGTCGGCATGGGCGGCGTCGGCCAGGCCGCTGCCGCGCGCGCCCACGCGTTCAAGCTGAAAGTGCTTTATTACGATCCCAAACGGCTGCAACCCGCCGATGAAGAGGCGCTGAAGCTCACCTGGGTGCCGTTCGAACAACTGCTGGCCAAGTCGGACATCGTTTCCATACATGCCAAGCTGACCCCGGAATCACGGCACCTGTTCAATGACGAGGCCTTCAGCCGCATGAAGCCCAGCGCCTATCTGATCAACAGTGCGCGCGGACCGCTGGTTGATGAAGAAGCGCTGGTGCGCGCGTTGCATGACCGGCGCATCGCCGGCGCCGGACTTGATGTATTCGAGAACGAGCCCAAGCCGCATGCCGATCTGCTGAAAATGCAAAACGTGGTGATGACCCCGCATACCGGCAGCGCCATCACGGAACTGCGCTCGGCCATGGCCAACGTTGTGGTCGACAACATCCTCGCGCTGCTCGAAGGCAAGCAGCCGCCGAATTGCTGGAATGCCGAGATTTACAAAGAATAATAAGTTATTGATTTTATTTATATTTTTAGACACCCGCTACGGAGCAAGTCATCATGGCTGGAAAAACCAAAGTCGTACTTACCGATTACGTCTGGGAATCGGTGGACATGGAACGCAAGATTCTTGGTGACGGCGTCGCGCTGGTGCCGCTACAGACCAAGAAACCCGAGGAGTTCCTTGCCGAAGCAGCTGATTGCGTGGCGTTGCTCAACACCTATGCCGGCCCGATCACGGCCGACGTCATGGCCAAAATGCCCGAATGCAAGATCATCGCCCGCTACGGCATCGGTGTGGACACCATCGACCTTGAAGCCGCGACCAAGGCCGGCATCATCGTCACCAACAATCCGAGCTATTGCATCGACGAAGTCGCCGAACACGCGATGGCGCTGTTGCTGTCGGCGGCACGCAAGATCACCTTCTATGATCGCCAGGTGCGTGCCGGCAAATGGGCGGTGCCGCCGGGCAAGCCCATCCAGCGCATCAACGGCAGCACCATCGGCCTCGTCGGTTACGGCAACATCGCGCGCGCAGTGGCCGTGCGCGCCGCGGCCTTCGGCATGAAAGTGCTGTATGCCGACCCCTTCGTCAAACAGGGACAGTTCGACACGCCGGGCACCAAGGTCGAACTCGACCAGTTGTTTGCCGAATCCGATTTCGTCTCGCTGCATCCGCCCCTGACCCCGAAAACCCGCGGTTTAATGAACGACGAAACCCTCGGAAAAATGAAAAAAAACGCCGTGCTGATCAACTGCTCGCGCGGCCCCGTGATCGATACCGATGCGCTGGTGCGTGCACTCGATGCCGGAAAAATCGCCGGCTGCGCGCTCGACACCACAGACCCGGAACCCCTGCCGGATCCGCACGCCCTGCGGGGTCGCGAGAACGTCATCATCAACCCGCATGCCGCGTGGTACAGTGAACAGGCCATGAAAGGCCTCCAGGCCGGTGCGCCGGGTGAAGTCGCACGCGTGCTGGGTGGCCAGTGGCCGGTCAATGTCGTCAATCCCGCTGTGCGCGGCAAGAACCGCGCCGGCCTCTGATTCAGCAGCACCTACCTTATCGTCATCAGAAAAAACAGGAACAGCACATGAAACTCTGCCGCTACGGAAAAGAAGGTTCTGAAAAACCCGGCGTCATCGACGCCGAAGGCAAACTGCGTGATCTGTCCAAGATCGTGCCGGAAATCACCGCGGCCCAGCTCGCGCCGCGCGAACTCGAGCGCCTCGCCAAGATCAAGCCTGAATCGCTGCCGCTGGTCACCGGGAATCCGCGCATGGGCATCCCGTTCACCGGGATCTCCAAGTATGTCGCCATCGGTCTCAACTACTCCGACCACGCAGCTGAGGCCGGCATGGCGGTGCCGACTGAACCGATCATATTCTTCAAGGCGACCACCAGCCTGTGCGGCCCGAACGACGACACCATCCAGCCCCGCAACTCGACCAAGCTGGACTGGGAATGCGAGCTGACCATCGTCATCGGCACCAAGGCGCAGTACGTGTCCGAGGAAGATTCGCTGGACTACGTGGCCGGCTATTGCGTGGCCAACGACGTGTCCGAGCGCGCCTTCCAGTTGCAGTCTTCGCAATGGGACAAGGGCAAGGGCTGCGACACCTTCGGCCCGGTCGGCCCGTGGATGGTCACCAAGGATGAAATCCCCGATCCGCAGAATCTGCACATGTGGCTGGATGTGAACGGCAAACGCATGCAGGACGGCAACACCAAGACCATGATCTTCGGCGTGAAGAAACTGGTGTCGTACTGCAGCCACTACATGACGCTGCTGCCTGGCGACATCATCTGCACCGGCACCCCGCCCGGCGTCGGCATGGGCATCAAGCCGAACCCGGTCTGGCTCAAGCCCGGCGACACCGTCAAACTGGGCATCGCCGGCCTCGGCGAGCAAACCCAGAAAATCGTCGCAGCGCGCTGATTCACAGACGGGTGGCACTGAAACAGCGTCGCGTCAGTGCGGCGCTGTTTCATTTTTTACTTTAATAGTATTTAATAACTAATTGATTTTAAATTAAATTTTATGATTAACGCCGCGATCGTCGGGTTGGGCTGGTGGGGCAAAAACATTGCCGATGCCGTGCAGGGCCACAGCAAAAAAATCCGTTTCGTCCATGGCGTCACCCAGGAACTCGACGCCACACAGGAGTATGCAAAGAGCAAGGGATTCAAACTCTCTGCCACGCTGGAAGCCGCGCTGGCCGATCCCGCAGTACAGGCCGTGGTGCTCGCCACCCCGCATTCACTCCACGCCGACCAGGTGGTGCAGGTTGCCAAAGCCGGCAAGGCGGTGTTCTGCGAAAAACCGCTGTCGCTGACCCGGGCAGATGCTGAACGCGCAGTCGCCGCCACCAAGGCCGCCAAAGTTCCCATTGGGGTCGGCCAGAACAAGCGCTTCTGGCCGTCAATGGCGGAACTGCGCCGTGTCGTCGCCAGCGGTGCACTGGGCCGCATCATGCATGTCGAAGGCCACTACAGCAACGAACACTCGAGCAAGTTCTTTGCGCCCTGGCGCGATCTCAAGACGGAGACCCCGGGTGCCGGCATGACCGGCACCGGCATACACATCCTGGATGCCTTCGCCAATGTCGCCGGGCCGGCGGAGCAGATTACCGCGCAGTTCATCTCCCATCGCACCGGTGCTGATCCGCGCGATACGGTATCGGTGCTGTTCAGGTTCGCCAACGGCATCAGCGGTTTTCTGGGCGCGGTACGTGCCTCCCCGATCTATTTCCGTGTACATGTATTCGGCGACGAGGGTTCAGTCGAAGCCCTGGGCGAAACCCAGGTCGTCAACCGGCTGAAGGGTGGCAAGACCGAGGTGCGGGACTTCCCGAAAATCGACTCGGTACTGGCGGAGATGGATGCGTTTGCCGATGCGGTTGCAGGCGTGGCGCCCTACCCGATCACCACCGATGAGATGGTCAACACCATCGCCTCGTTTGAGGCGGTAATCCAGTCAATCACCACCGGGAACGCTGTCCGCGTCTGAGACCCGGCTTTCCCAGCGCTTTACAGCTTGGGAATATGGATGCGGCTGATCATCAGCGAGCCGGAGACTGCAAAAACCAGGACCAGCGGATGCAATTCAAAGCCGCCGAGGTTGACCACGCCAAACCAGAGGTTCTCGCGCAAAGCGCCGGTCCA
>JBFKCU010000149.1:0-6963 GCA_041620115.1 Burkholderiales bacterium
CGCAAGCACCTGTTCGGCAACTCCGCGCGCATGTTCGAGTCGTTTCCCGAATTCCCCCGGCACCAGTGTCTCCGACACCTGATCCTGCCAGGTGGCATCAGCCGCCTGCGCGTTGATCCGGCGATAGAGAAAATCCACAAACGCCGGCGATACCGGCAGTTGCTTGTCAGTCAGCTTGATTTCAACGCCCATGTCGCCCGCCTTCAGGCACCGGGTTTGCGCCGCTGGCGCCGTGCTTCGGCAAGGCAGATGCCCGCCGACACCGACACGTTGAGGCTTTCCACACTGCCCAGCATCGGGATGCGCACCAGCAGGTCACAGGTCTCGCGCGTGAGCCGGCGCATGCCCTCACCTTCGGCCCCCAGCACCAGTCCCAGCGCACCCTCGAGTTTGGCACCGTAGAGATCCTGCTCGGCCCGTTCATCCGCGCCGACCAGCCAGATATTGCGATCCTTCAGTTCGCGCATGGTCCGCGCCAGGTTCGTCACCATGATGTAAGGCACGGTATCGGCGGCACCGCTGGCCACCTTGGCTACCGTGGCGTTGAGGCCGACCGCGTGGTCCTTGGGTGCAATGACCGCATGCGCCCCCATGCCGTCGGCCACGCGCAGGCAGGCGCCGAGATTATGCGGATCGGTAACACCATCGAGCAGCAACAGCAACGGCGGTTCCGTCAGGTCATCAAGCACGTCCTCGATGTGGGTGGGCATGCGCACCGCCTCCACGCGGGCTGCCACGCCCTGATGCCGTGCCTGCCCGGTCATGCCATCGAGACGCTTGGCATCGACCAGCATCACGCGCGCACCGCGCGCTTCGGCCAGCGCCAGCAGATCTTTGGCGCGCCGGTCGTGGCGACTGCCGTCGAGATAGACCTCACGCACCATGCCCTCGCGCTGACGCAGGCTGCTGGTCACCGCGTGAAATCCGTGGATCAGGCGCAATTCGCTCATGACACTGACGTTTACTTATAACATGTTGATTTTATTTTATTTTTATGCAAGCACAAAATCAATGCGCGCGGCATTCAGATCGACCTTGGCGATCCTGACGCGGACCCGATCACCGAGCCGGTAACGCTGTCGGGTGCGTTCGCCCATCAGCTCGTGTTTGCCGGCGTCGTATTTGAAGTAGTCCTTGCCCAGATCGGAGATGTGCACCAGCCCTTCAACGTAAATATCATCGAGCGCGACAAAGGCGCCAAACGCCGCAACGCCGGCGACACTGCCCATGAATACCTCGCCGACACGATCACGCATGTAGTAACACTTGAGCCACGCGGTGACATCCCGCGTCGCATCGTCGGCACGCCTCTCGGTCATCGAGCACTGTGCGCCCAGCTGCTGCCAGTCGCCCGGTTCGTATTTCTTGCCCTCCAGCACCGCCTTGATCGAACGATGCACCAGCAGATCGGGATACCGGCGAATCGGCGAGGTGAAGTGCGTATAGGAATCGTAGGCCAGACCGAAATGACCCGCGTTCTTCGGCGTGTATACCGCCTGTTTGAGCGAGCGCAGCATCACGGTCTGCAGCAATTGCTCGTCCGGACGGCCTTTGACCTTCGCCAGCAGCTTCGCATAATCGGAAGCATGCGGCGTGTCACCACCGCTCAACTCCAGCCCGAAACCCTTGAGAAAATCACGCAACGCGGCAAGCTTCTCCGCAGTCGGTCCTTCGTGCACGCGATACAGCATCGGATGGTTTTGCCCGCGCAGAAAATCCGATGCGCAGACGTTGGCTGCGAGCATGCACTCCTCGATGATGCGGTGTGCATCGTTGCGGTATACCGGGACGATATTCTCGATCTTCCCCTGATCGTTGAAGATCATCTGGGTTTCAATGGTTTCAAAATCGATCGCACCGCGTTTGGCGCGTGCTTTGGCGAGCTGGTGATAGAGGCGGTACAGGCTTTCCAGGTTCGGCAGCAGCGCCTTGCGCTTGCGCGCCGCCGCACCCTTGGGCGCGGCCAGAATTTCGGCCACCTCGGTATACGTGAACCGCGCGTGCGAACGCATGACCGCCGAAAAAAACTCGTAGCGCTTGACCTCGCCATGCGCATCGATCTGCATGTCGCAGACCATGGCCAGCCGCTCCACATCGGGGTTGATCGAGCATAGCCCGTTGGACAGCGGCTCCGGCAGCATCGGTATCACGCGCCGCGGAAAATACACGGAGTTGCCGCGTTCACTGGCCTCCAGGTCCAGCGCGTCGCCCGGCCGCACATAGTGACTGACGTCGGCAATGGCAACGACCAGCCGGAAGCCACCGCCGGAGGATTCACAGTACACCGCATCATCAAAATCCCGGGCCGTCTCGCCGTCGATCGTGACCAGCGCCATGTCGCGCAGGTCTTTCCTGCCGCGATGATCGGCGCTGCGCACCGTCTTCGGCAGCTTGGCCGACAGCGCCTCGGCCTCCGGGGAGAACTCCCACGGCAAGGCGTGCTTGCGCAGCGCAATTTCGATCTCCATGCCGGGATCGGCGTAATTGCCCAGCACGTCGATCACGCGTGCCAGCGGCTGTGCATGGCGGCCGGGCTGGGCGATGATTTCGACCGTCACGACCTGCCCCGCCTTGGCCTTGCCCGCCTCGCCGGCGGGCACGACGAATTCGTGGCTGATGCGCTTGTCCTCGGCAGTGACGAAGGTCACGCCATGTTCCACGTGCAGCCGGCCCACCAGGCGCGTCTGGCCGTGCTCCAGCACTTCGACGATCTTGCCCTCCGGGCGGCCGCGGCGATCCATGCCGCTGATGCGCGCCATCACGCGATCACCGTGCATCACTTTCTGCATTTCACTTGGCCCCAGAAACAGATCCGGGCCGTCTTCATCGCGCTGCAGGAAGCCGAAACCGTCCTTGTGCCCGAGGACACGACCGCGGATCAGGTCGAGCTTTTCCACCACGCACAAATCACCACGCCGGTTGCGCATGATCTGGCCATCGCGCTCCATCGCGCCGAGACGCCGGCCGAAAGCATCGCGCTCGCGCTTGCCGATATCCAGCTGCGCGGACAGGTCACCTTCATCCATCGGCACGCCGGCTTCGACCAGCACCTCGAGGATCAGCTCGCGGCTGGGTACCGGGTGCTCGTAACGCCCGGCTTCGCGCGCGTGGAAGGGATCCGCCTCGCGACGGGAAGAAGTCTTACCGCTCTTCGCGGATTTTTTTGATTTTTTCATTTGAACAAATAGCTTTCATGGGCTAGAATCGCGCCCTCATTGGCCCAGGTGGCGGAATTGGTAGACGCACCAGCTTCAGGTGCTGGCGGGTAATACCGTGGAGGTTCGAGTCCTCTCCTGGGCACCAGTGTTACACAGCAGGTCTGCACGCAAGGGGAGCGCAAGGCATCAGCTCTGCGCTCCACTTCTGCAACTCCAGACCACCTAATCAAACGGATTTCTGCGCACGATCGTATGTTCACGATCGGCGCCGGTCGACACCATGTCGATCGGCACGCCGCACACCGCTTCCATACGCTCGAGATAATTACGCGCGGCCTGCGGCAAATCTTCATACCGTGTCACCCCGACCGTGGTGTCGCGCCAGCCCGGCATCTCCTCGTAGACCGGCTGGCATTCGGCCAGCAGTTCCGCGCCGAAAGGCAGGATGTCGCGGGCGACGCCGTTCATTTTGTAGCCGACGCCGATCTGCACGCTTTCCATGCCGTCGAGCACGTCGAGTTTGGTCACACACAGGCCGGACACACCGTTGATCTGGATCGAACGCTTCAGCGCCGCCGCATCGAACCAGCCGCAGCGCCGCGGCCGCCCGGTCGTCGCCCCGACCTCATTGCCGCGCGTGGCGATCTGCCGGCCGACCTCGTCCTCCAGTTCCGTCGGAAAAGGTCCGGAACCGACCCGCGTCGTGTACGCCTTGGTGATGCCCAGCACATAATGCAGACTCTGCGGGCCGATACCCGCACCCGCCGCGGCCGCTCCGGCGACGCAATTGCTCGAGGTCACGTAGGGATAAGTGCCATGATCGACATCGAGCAGCGTGCCCTGTGCCCCCTCAAACAGCAGTTTGTCGCCGGCCTGCTGCGCTTCATAAAGCAGTCGCGGCACGTCCGCCACCATCGGCTTGATGCGCTCGGCAAAGGCCATAGTGTCATCCAGCGTTTTCTGGAACGGCACGATTTCGGCTTTGAAATAATTCTTCAGCACGAAATTATGGAAATCCAGCACTTCGCCGAGCTTGGCCGCAAACCGCTCGCGGTGAAACAGGTCCTGCAGGCGGATCGCGCGCCGCGCCACCTTGTCTTCATAGGCGGGACCGATGCCGCGACCGGTGGTACCGATCTTGCCCGCGCCCTTGGCCGCCTCACGCGCGCGGTCCAGCGCCACGTGATACGGCAGGATCAGCGGGCAGGCCTCGCTGATTTTCAGGCGGCTGGCCACGTCGACACCTGCAGCCACCAGCGTGCCGATCTCCTCGAGCAGCGCATCGGGCGACAGCACCACGCCGTTGCCGATGTAGCAGGCCACTTTCTCGCGCAGGATGCCGGACGGAATCAGATGCAGCACGGTCTTTTTGCCCTTGATGACCAGGGTATGCCCGGCGTTGTGACCGCCCTGAAAACGTACCACGCCCATGGCCCGGTCCGTAAGCCAGTCGACAATCTTGCCTTTGCCTTCGTCACCCCACTGAGTGTCGATCACAACCACGTTCTTGCTCATACGCCTGCAGCCTTTTCGTCTCGGGTTAACGCCGTGGCGTTAAATAATTGATTCAATAAAAAAAATTAGTTATAAGTTCTTCTATGCACTTCGCTTTTGCAATATCCAGCGACCGCCGCGACGAACCAGTTCGCGCGCGCAGCCGAGTTCATCGCGAAACCGCGTGTGCCCGGGCATGTCCTCGATCACCACCAGGCCACGCCCGCGCAACGCGGCAATCCGCCGCTGCAGCGCCCGGTCCGCCGGCCGGTACGGCGCCAGCACCCGCCCCGGTTCCGCGTCCGCGGAGCCGCTGGCTGCCAGTTCACGCAGGTCCATGCTGAAGCCGGTTGCCGGCCGGGAACGCCCGAAGGCCTTGCCCACCTCATCGTAGCGCCCGCCCTGCGCCAGCGCATTGGGGCGGGCATTGGCGTACGCCGCGAACACGACGCCACTGTGATAGTGATAACCGCGCAGCTCCGCCAGATCAAAGCTGCGGATCTGCGCCTGTTCGGCCAGGGCCTTCGACAGCGCCGAGAGGTCACGCAGTGCGGCGCGGATCTCGGGCAGCGCCGGCAGCACCCGCCGCGCGCGCGCCAGCACCTCGGGTCCGCCATACAGCTCCGGCAGCACCGACAGCGCGGCCCGCGTGCCACGGTCCAGTTTGCGTGCCAGCGTAATGATGGCCGGTGCATCCTTGATCTGCATCGCCTGGAACAGCTCGGCCTCAAGCCCCTTGGACACGCGGGCGCGCCGCAGCAGTGCACGGAACACCGCGACATGCCCGATGTCCAGCGAAACCGCTTTCACTCCGGCCAGCCGCAGGGCCTGCAGCATCATGCGCTGCACCTCGATGTCACTCTCGATGCCGGCATGCCCGTAGATTTCCGCGCCGATCTGCATCGGTTGCCGCGTCCTGTTCATGCCGTCGGGCAGGGTGCGCAGCACGCTGCCGGCATAACACAGCCGGGTCACGCCGCTGCGGTTGAGCAGATGCGCATCGATGCGCGCCACCTGCGGCGTAATGTCAGCACGGACACCGAGCATGCGCCCGGACAGCTGGTCCACCAGCTTGAACGTCTGCAGATCGAGATCCTCACCGGTGCCGGTCAGCAGGGAATCGACATACTCGAGCAGCGGCGGCATCACCAGTTCATAACCATGGACCGCGAAATCATCGAGGATGCGCCGGCGCAACCCCTCGATACGGCGCGCCTCGGCGGGAAGGATATCCTCTATATATTCAGGCAGCAGCCAGGTTCTCATGGGAAAAGATCAAAGCGCGCTGTGACGGGCGCAAAAGCGCACATTATAGAAGTTTGGGGGCCTAATCACGCACGAAATAAAGCAATATCACGCCCAGCAGCATCGAACTCATGCCAATGAACCGCAACTGGCCATCGCTCATTTCGATCAGGCGGCGGAAGGTTTCCCGCCAGACAGCGGGCAGCAGGAACGGCAGCATGCCCTCGATGACCAGCATCAGTGCCACTGCCAACAGCAGATTGTCAGCCATGGACGGGCACCGCAGGCGCGAAGCCCGCAGGAGCGGGCGGCGGCACCCGCACCATGATCACTTGGCGCCGGGCTTGCCGCCGGATTTCAAATACTTGAAGAATTCCGAATTCGGCTCCAGCACGAGCACGTCACTCCGGTTCCTGAAGCTCGCACGGTAGGCCTCAAGACTGCGGTAGAACGCATAGAACTCGGGGTTGATTTCATAGGCCTTCGCATAATTGGCAGCCGCTTTGGCATCGCCCTCGCCCTTGGTCCGCTGCGCATCACGATAGGCTTCAGCCAGTATCACCTCGCGCTGCTTGTCGGCATCGGCACGGATCTTTTCGGACTCGGCGGCACCGGTAGAACGCAGCTCGTTGGCCACGCGCTTGCGCTCCGCCTCCATCCGGCGGTAAACGGACTCGCTGACTTCCTGCGGCAGATCGACGCGCTTCAGCCGCACATCCAGCACCTCGACGCCGATCTTCAGGGCATCTTCGTTGGCTTTCTTGCGCATCAGCTCCATGATCTTGTCGCGCTCGCCGGACACCACGTCGTGCACCGTGCGGTTACCGAACTCGGCGCGCAAGCCGTCATTGATCGTCTGCAGCAGCCGCGTCTGTGCGCGCACCTCTTCACCTCCAACCGAGGTGTAGTAATTACGCACGTCGGTAATGCGCCATTTGACGAACAGGTCCACCAGCACGTTTTTCTTCTCGGACGTCAGGAAACGCTCGGGTTCGGCGGAATCTATGGTCAGAATGCGCACGTCAAAGAAGCGCACGTTATCCAGCAGCGGCGTCTTGAAATACAG
>JBFKCU010000150.1:0-6944 GCA_041620115.1 Burkholderiales bacterium
CCGCCTGCTCCATGGCACCACGCTGGGCATCGTCGGCATGGGTGAAATCGGGCGCGAGGTCGCCACCTGCGCGGCCGCTTTCGGCATGAACATGCTCTACCACCAGCGCACGCCCCTGCGCGAGCACGATGCGCAGTCTTACGCGGCGCATTATTGCGATCTCGACACGCTGCTGGAGTCGAGCGACTGGGTCGTCATCTGCCTGCCGGGCAATGCCGGCACCCGCCACCTGTTCAACGCCGTGCGCCTCGCCCGGATGAAACCCGGTGCGCGCCTGGTCAATATTTCACGCGCCGAAATCGTCGAGCGCGGCGCGCTGCTTGCCGCCCTGCGCTCGGGACATCTGGGCGGCTTCGCCCTGGATCCGCTGTACGAAGCGCCGGGGCGCGATGATGATGAGCTGCTGCAATTTGAAAACGTGCTGATCACGCCGCACATCGCGGCACAACCGCGCTTCAACGCGCTGGACGACATCGCCGACCTGCTGGCCGGCCTCGAGGAGAAAGCAAAATGAAAAAATCCATGATTCAAACCGCACTGGGCATCGCCGCACTGTGCGCTGCGACCACGGCATTGGCCGCGGACACGTGGCCCAACCGCCCCATCCGCCTGATTGCCCCCTTTCCCGCCGGCAGTTCCGTCGACGCTGCCGCACGCGTGATCACGCCGCGCGTGGGCGACGCGCTGGGACAGACCATCGTCATCGACAACCGGGCCGGTGCCAGCGGCGCCATCGGCGTGGAAGTCGGCGCGCGTGCCGCGCCCGACGGTTACACGCTGACCGGCGGCACCACCAGCACCCATGCACTGTCCAAGGTTTTGAATCCGCACCTCCCCTATGACCCGCAGCGCGACTTCATTCCAATCACGCTGATCGGCCATCTGCCGTACATCCTCGCCGTACATCCCGCGGTCGCCGCGAATAATCTGCAGGAATTCATCGCCCTGGCCAAAAGCAAGCCGGGACAATTGCGTTACACCACGGTGGGCAACGCAAGCATGGCGCGCCTGGGCGGTGAACTGCTGTCGACGCTGACGGGCATCCAGCTCACGCCAATCGCTTACAAGAGCTCTGCGCAGTCGGTGATCGACACCATCGGCGGCCGCATAGAACTGCAATTCGGCACCATGGCGCCGGTGCTGCCGCATGTGCGTTCCGGCAAACTGCGGCCGCTGGCGGTCACCAGCAGCAAGCGTGCCCCGGCCCTGCCCGAAGTGCCTACGGTGCAGGAATCCGGCATCAAGAATTTCGAGGTCACGCTGTGGCTGGCCGTGTTTGCGCCGGCACAGACGCCGCGTGCCATCGTTGACCGGTTGAATCGCGAGTTTGCCACCGCGATTGCCCTGCCTCAGGTGCGCGACGCGCTGCTGACCCAGGGACTGCAGCCCGAAACCACCACGCCGGCGGCGTTCAGCAAGCACCTGGCTGCTGAAATCGCCAAATGGCGCGAAGTCGCGCGCAAGGCCAATCTGAAACCTGAATGAACACCGCGGCCTGTACGCGCTAGAATTCCTGTTCAACCGGCAAGGAGGAAGTCATCATGGCTGAAGACGCAAAGAAACACAGTTACGAGGAATTCAAGCATTCCACCGTGGTGCAGTTGCGCGAAATCGCCAAAGGCATCGAACATGAAGCGCTGCAGGGATACACGCAACTCAACAAGGACCACCTGATCACGGCGCTGTGCAAGGCACTGAACCTCGAGACCCATGCCCATCACGAGGCGCGCGGCATCGACAAGTCAAAATTCAAGGCCAAGCTGAAAGAACTGAAAAAAGAACGCGAAGCCGCGCTGGCTGCCCATGACCACGCCAAGCTCAAGGTGATCCGCCGTCATCGACGCAGCCTGATGCACCGCATCCGCGCCGCAACCGTGTGACGGCAAAAAATGCGCCCGGGCCTGTTGCTGATCCCGGGCGCTATTTTTTTTCCGTGCCCGGCTCCGCCCCCATCAGCCGCAACGCCCACGCCGACAGGAATGCGATGGCCAGTGGCCACCACTCGTGCAGCATCAGCGCCAGCGCCGCGCCCAATGCATAGGTTGCCGCAAGCAGTAATGCGCCCGGATGGCGGCCCTGCCACCAGGTAAACAGCAGCGCCACCGCGAGCAACAGAAAAAGCCCCGAAAAAAGATAAATAATGATCGCCATTGCCGTAAATTCCCGCGCATCAAAACCGATCGCGCGCCATAGTTGATGCAGGCTGAACCTCAGCCCTCCTGAAACGGATTATCGCCCGTCACACTGCTGTCGTGAAACCCGTCAATCCCAAACGCGCACTCACCACCTGCTGCGCCGCGCATACGCTGCATGACGGCCTGTCCGATCTGACCTACGTGCTGCTGCCCTTGTTGGCGCAAACCTTCGGCCTGTCGCTGGCGCAGGTCGGCATGATACGCGCTGCACACCGTGCAGCAATGGCGACGTTCCAGATTCCCGCGGGACTGGTCGCCGAGCGCTTTGGCGAACGCAACCTGCTGGCCTGCGGCACGGCCATCGCCGGCGCGGCCTTTGTCGGCCTCGGCTACGCGTCAGGATTCTGGATGATCCTCACCGCGCTGTTTCTTGCCGGCGTGGGCTCCGCGGTGCAGCACCCGCTGTGCTCCACCATCATTTCCAACGCCTATCCCGGCGCCGGCCGCCGCGCCGCGCTGGGCACCTACAACCTGTTTGGCGATGTCGGCAAGTTCGCCTTCGGCGGGCTGCTGAGCCTGTTGCTGCTGGCAGGCCTGCCGTGGCAGGGACCCGTGGTGGCCTACGGATTTGTCGGCATGGCCCTCGCGCTCGGCACTTTTTTCTGGATCACCGGCCGCGCCGCGTCGCCTGCAGCGGCTGCGCCGTCGCCCCCCGCCGCACCACGTCGCGGCGGCTGGGGCATCCGCAACCGCCGCGGTTTCACTGCCCTGTGCCTGATCGAAATCGTCGACAGCAGCACGCGCGTGGGCTTCCTCACGCTGATCGCCTTTCTGATGATCGACAAAGGCCTGTCGACCGGCTGGGCTGCGCTGTCGGTGCCGATGATTCTGGTCGGCGGCATGGCCGGCAAACTGGCCTGCGGCCTGCTGGCCGAACGCGTGGGCATCATCCGTACCATCATCATTACCGAAATCGCCACTGCGGCAGGCATCCTGCTGACGGTGGCATTACCCGGCAACGCGGCATTCCTGCTGCTGCCGCTGCTGGGCGTGGTATTGCAGGGCACCTCTTCCGTGCTGTATGCCACCACCGGCGACCTGGTCGAACCCGATCGCCTGCCACGCGCCTTCGGCCTGATCTATACGCTGGGCTCCCTGTGCGGCATCGCGGCGCCGCTGGGTTACGGCCTTTTCGGCGATCATTTCGGCGTCGCCGGTGCCGTCACCGTGATGGGTATCGCAATCCTGCTGACGCTGCCGCTGTGCACGGTGCTGCGGCCCACCATCGGCGCCGAACCGGTCAAGATCTGATGCGCCACACCCTGCACTATCCGGGCGCCCCGTGAGGATGCCAATGACGTCCGCATCGCGCATAATCCTGAAATCCATCCGTTAAGGAGACCCGTCATGGGCAAGCAGCGCATCAGTTATGTCCCGCTGGAAAAAATGACTGCGGAAATGCGTGCCGAAATGGAGCGCTGCGCGCGCGAAGGCACGCCGCGCCCTGAAAGCACGGCAGTACGCGCCCACGTGCCGTCCTGTTTCTGGTTTTTCGCCAATTCCTGGGACAGCGTGTTTCGCAACGGTATCCTCGACCATGCGATCAAGGAAGTCTGCCGCATCTATGTCTCGCGTTCGGTGGTCTGTGAATTCTGCGGCAACCAGCGGTCGATCCGCGGGCAGAAGGCCGGCGTCCATGAGGGCCAGGTGGACGACCTGATGAATTTCGAGAAATCCGTGAACTACGACGAACGCCAGAAAGCAGCCCTCGCCTATGCCGAAGCCATCGTCTGGCGCACGGATACCGATGATGCATTCTGGGAACGCATGTACCAATATTTCAATGAACCTGAGCTGGTCGAACTGGGCTGCGCCATCGGCCTGACGCTGGGTCAGCAGAGCTGGCTGCGCCTGCTCAATATCGATCATCACCAGGTCATGGCCGGGACCAACGCATCCATGGCGCCGGGATTTGAAACCGCGGAAGCGCTGGCCCGCTCCAAGGCCGCGCCGGATTACTGGGCCAAACGTCCACTCGCGGCCAAGAATAACGTCGCCTGACCGCGGCGCTCACCCTGTGGCGTTCCTGCGTGAGCGCCTTTTTTCATCCGTCGGCGCTCATGGCGCAGCGCCCTTCGATTTCCTGCGGCCCTGACTATAGCTGGCGATGCGATTGCGCGGGATAATCCGCCAGTGATCAGAACAAACAAGAAGGAATCTGCATGCTGAATCTCAAAGGGAAAGTTGCTTTCGTCACCGGCGCCGGCAGTGTCGGCCCCGGCTGGGGCAACGGCAAGGCAACCGCCGTGCTGCTGGCACGCCAGGGCGCACAGGTTTTCGGGACCGATATCAATCTCAAGGCCGTGCAGGACACCTGTACCATCATCGCCGGGGAAGGCGGCAGTGGCACCGCCCACGCCTGCGACATGGCCGATTCCGCTGCCGTAAAAGCCGCGGTCGATGCCTGCATGCAGCAATACGGACGCATCGACATCCTCATCAACAATGTCGGCGGGTCGGCGCCCGGCGATCCGGTCAGCATGAGCGAGGAGGTCTGGGACCGCCAGATTGATCACAACCTCAAGACCGCGTTCCTCGGCTGCAAGCATGTGCTGCCGGTGATGGAGAAACAGGGCAACGGCGCCATCGTCAACGTGTCATCCGTGGCCGGCTTCAGCCATCAGGTTGACGGCCGCGTGCACATCGCTTACAGCGCCACGAAGTCCGGGTTGCTGGGCTTCACGCGCGCGACCGCCATTGCCTATGTCAAGAAAGGCATACGCTGCAACATGGTGGTGCTCGGCACCATGCACACGCCGCTGGTCGAAGAGCGGTTGATGAAGCAGCTGGGTCCGGAGGCCGCGGCCAATCTGGTGGCCAAGCGGCATGCCGCAGTGCCGATCGGGCGCATGGGCGATGCCTGGGACAGCGCCAACGCCATACTCTTTCTCGTCTCCGATGAAGCACGCTACATCACGGCGACGCAACTGATCGTCGATGGCGGTCTGACGGCAGCGCGGCCGGGCTGAGCCGCCCGGCGATCGCGCGAAAAAACGGGGCGCCCGCAGGCGCCCCGGAATTAATTATAACCAATTGATTTAAAACATTTTTTAAGCGGCCTGGCGTTTGCTCCGCGCGCTCAGTCCGGCCACGCGCGAAGCGCGCACCAGCACCTGACCTTCAAACATGCGGCGCTGGGTGCGATAAAACGCGCCCTGCTCGGCATGCCACTGCCCGTTCTGCTGCTGCACGGTCGCGGCCACGGTCAGTATGCCCGAGGGCATGCCAATGCGAATCGGCGCGTCGGCGCCCAGACCTTTGCGCAAAACCGCGTTCACCACGCTGCCTTCGATGCGTGCCGCCACCGCCATGCACAGCGTGACCGTCAGCGGCAAGGCGCGATGCGGCTGGCCATTGGAGATGACCCGGCCGGTGAGGTCGACATCGTTCTCCCCGAGCTTCTCTCCGGAGAGCATGTCTGATTTCTGCGGCGGCGACACAAAGCCGATGAACGGCACGGATTTTTTCTTCGCCGCCTCGTCGGCGTTGGGCGTAATGCTCATTGCCACCGACGCGGCTATACGGATCGCCGAGAGTATCTGCATCACCGCGGCGTGTGCATCCAGCGCCTCGGGCAGTTCGGTGCCGGTGAGTCCGATGTCTTGCGCCGACACCCACACCGTGGCATTCGCCGCATCAACCATCGACACCTTGATCCTGCCGACGCCGGGCACATCCAGCGTATCGACGACATTCCCCGTGGGCAGCAGTTTGCCGGTGGTGGCGCCGCCCGGATCGCGAAACTCGAGTTTTACCGGCGAGCCGGTGCCGGACACGCCGGGTATCGCCAGATCGCCATCGACCGCGGCGAGACCGTCGTCGAGGCTGAACAGCGCATGGATGATTTTTCTGGTGTTGGTGTTGTGGATGCGCACCAGCGCCTCGTTGCCCGAGACCTTGACCAGCCCCTCATCCACCGCGAAAGGCCCCATGGCCGACGACATGTTGCCGCAGTTCGCACCGTAATCAACCTTCGCTTCCTTCACCTGCACCTGGGCAAACGTGTAATCGATATCCGCATCGGGACGCGTCGGCGGACCAACCACACATACCTTGGACAGCGAGGATACGCCGCCGCCCATGCCGTCGAGCTGGCGGCCGTTGGGGTCGGGGCTGCCGATCGCCGCCAGAAAAATATCGTCCCACAATGCCCGGTCCTGCGGCAGGTCGCGCTGGTTGAACACCACGGCATTGCTGGTGCCGCCGCGCATGAACACTGCGGGAAGCTTGAGTTGTTTCATGTCAATCTCCTGTCGTTGCAGTGCCTGATCCTGCGGAGTCAGGCATCTCCAGAAAAGCGCGGCTCAAATCCGCAACGCTGGTGCAGCCGATCAGCGCCATGACGCGATCGGTTTCGGCGCGCAGCAGACCCAGCGCGTGCGCAACGCCCTCCCTCCCGCCTGCGGCGGCGCCGTACAGCGTGGCCCGTCCGGTAAAAACAAAATCGGCGCCCAGCGCCAGTGCTTTGACTATATCAGAGCCGCGCCGCACGCCGCTGTCGAACAACACTGCAATGCGGCCACCGATCGCATCGGCAATCGCCGGCAGCGCATCGATTGCCGCCACCGCGCCGTCGAGCTGGCGACCGCCATGGTTGGACACGACAATGCCGTCCGCGCCGTGCTGTACCGCCAGTTGGGCATCCGCAACGGTCAAGACGCCCTTGACCAGGAGCTTGCGCGGCCAGATCGTGCGCAGCCAGGCAATATCGCTCCAGTCGAGCGCATCACGACGCGCGCGAAACGCCGA
>JBFKCU010000151.1:0-6924 GCA_041620115.1 Burkholderiales bacterium
ATCAAAATAATCCGCAAGTTCACGGCTGCCGGTGAGCGCGCCGGCGTCGTAGGCGCTGAGACCAAAGTCGGCCGCAAATTGTGCGCGCCGCGCTTGCGGCAGCGGCGGCAACGCGGCGCCTACGGCCGCCAGATGTTCCGCGGTGACCTCCAGCGGCAGCAGGTCCGGGTCCGGGAAATAGCGGTAATCATGCGCATCCTCCTTGGTGCGCATCATGCGGGTCTCACCGGTATCCGGATCGAACAGCACGGTCGCCTGCTGGATCTCGCGCCCGTCCTCGATTTCGCCGATCTGCCAGGCGATCTCGTACTCGATCGCCTGCTGCAGGAAGCGGAAACTGTTCAGGTTCTTGATCTCGCGGCGCGTCCCCAATGCGGTTGACCCGGCCGGGCGCACCGACACATTGGCATCACAGCGGAACGAACCCTCCTGCATGTTGCCGTCGCAGATGTCGATCCAGCGCACCAGCGTATGCAATGCCCGCGCGTAGGCCACCGCCTCCTGCGCTGAACGCATGTCCGGCTCGGTGACGATCTCGAGCAATGGCGTGCCCGCGCGATTCAGGTCTATGCCCGTGCGGCCGTGAAAATCCTCGTGCAGGGATTTGCCCGCGTCCTCTTCCAGATGCGCGCGCGTGAGGCGGACGGTCTTTTCAGACTCGCCAACCTGTATCGTCAACGAACCGCCTTCGACGATCGGCAGCTCGTACTGGCTGATCTGGTATCCCTTGGGCAGATCCGGATAGAAGTAATTCTTGCGTGCGAACACCGACCGCGGATTGATTTTCGCCCCGACGGCCAGGCCGAAGCGGATGGCGCGCTCGACCGCGCCCGTATTCAGCACCGGCAGCACGCCCGGGAGGGCAATGTCGACGCCGCAGGCTTGCGTGTTCGGCGCAGCACCGAAAGCCGTTGACGCGCCGGAGAATATTTTCGACGCCGTCGACAGTTGTGCATGCGTCTCCAGCCCGATCACCACTTCCCACTTCATGGTCAGGCCATCCCTTCCGGCGCGCGCTGATGCCAGTCGGTGACCCGCTGGTACTGGTGGGCCACGTTAAGCATGCGCGCTTCAGCAAAATAGTTGCCGATGATCTGCAGGCCGACCGGCAAGCCGCCGGTGTCGAAACCGCAGGGAATCGACATGCCGGGGAGTCCCGCCAGATTCACCGCGATGGTGTAAATGTCCGACAGATACATCTGTACCGGGTCGGCGCTTTTCTCGCCCAGCTTGAACGCGGTCGTCGGACTGGTCGGCCCCATGATGATGTCGCATTGCCTGAATGCGGCCGCAAAATCCGCGGCAATCAGCCGCCGCAGTTTCTGTGCCCGAATGTAATAGGCGTCGTAGTAGCCGTGCGACAGCACGTACGTGCCGATCAGAATGCGGCGCTTCACCTCGGCGCCGAAGCCTTCGGCACGGGTGCGCTTGTACATGTCCGACAGGTCGGAATACCCGGCCGCGCGGTGCCCGTAGCGCACACCGTCAAACCGCGACAGGTTGCTCGACGCTTCGGCGGGCGCGAGCACGTAGTACACCGGCACCGACAAACCCATGTTGGGCAGGCTGATGTCGACTACAGTCGCACCGAGTTTTCTGTATTCATCAATCGCCGACTCGACCGCGCGCTGCACGTCGGGCGCCAGTCCTGACGCAAAGAACTCGCGCGGCAGCCCGATGCGCAGGCCGGCGAGCGGGCGCGCCAGATCGCGCAAATAATCCTCGGCCGGGTGCTCCAGGCTGGTGGAGTCACGCGCATCGTGCCCCGCCATGACATTGAGCAGCAGCGCCAGGTCTTCAGCAGTACGTGCCATCGGTCCGGCCTGGTCCAGACTCGACGCAAACGCGATCATGCCGTAGCGTGAAACCAGGCCGTAAGTGGGTTTCAACCCGCAGATCCCGGTCAGTGCGGCGGGCTGCCGGATGGATCCGCCGGTGTCCGTGCCGGTCGCCGCCGGCGCCAGCCGCGCCGCCACGGCCACGGCCGAGCCGCCCGAACTGCCGCCCGGAACCGTTTCCCGCTGCCACGGATTGCGCACCGGCCCGAAATATGAGGTTTCGTTGGACGAACCCATGGCGAACTCGTCCATGTTGGTTTTGCCCAGCGTCACCATGCCGGCGCGGTTGCACTGCTCGACCACATGCGCGTCGTAAGGCGCAACGAAGTTCTCGAGCATGCGCGATCCGCAGGTGGTCAGCCAGTCGCGCGCGCAAAAAATGTCCTTGTGGGCCAGCGGTATCCCGGTCAACGGCCCGGCCCGGCCCGCCGCGCGCTGTGCATCCGCCGCCTGCGCCTGGGCCAGGCTGCGCGCTGCGTCGAGCGTGACAAAACAGCCGAGGTCTTTATTTAACCTATTGATTTTATTGAGAAATTCCTGCGTCAACTCGACGCTGGAACAGGTCCCGGCAGCGAGTTGTGCAGACAGTTCTTTGAGGGTGGCGTTGGACATTGCGGCAATCGGCCTCGCAGCAGCGGGGCGTCAGACTCAGGTTACTCAATCACCTTGGGCACCAGATAAAGCCCGGCTTCCACTTCGGGCGCGATCTGCTGGAACAACTCGCGCTGGTCACTTTCAGTCACGGCATCCGTGCGCAGCCGCAGCACCATGTCCTGCGCGTGCGCCATCGGCTCGATGCCGGCGACATCGACCGCCTGCATCTGCTCGATGAGCCCGAACACGCGCGTCAGCTGCGCCAGTGTCGCCTCGGCTTCGGCATCGTCTACCGCGATGCGCGCCAGATGGGCAACACGGCGTACGTCGTCGAGCGTCAGCGCCATAATCAGAGAAAAAAACCATTAAAAAATAGGGCTGTGTAGGGTATCATATTGGCGCCTCCGGGAGCAGCAAAATTCCTTTAAGACGAAAGAGCTTATGTTCGGTTTCTTGAGCAGTTACTTTAACGACGATCTCGCCATTGATCTGGGCACGGCGAATACGCTGATCTACGTGCGCGGCAAGGGCATCGTGCTCGACGAGCCGTCCGTCGTCGCGATCCGCCAGGAAGGCGGGCCCAACGGCAAGAAGGTGATACAGGAGGTCGGCCTCGCGGCGAAACAGATGCTCGGCCGCACGCCCGGCAACATCACCGCCATCCGGCCGATGAAGGACGGCGTCATTGCCGACTTCATCATCACCGAGCAGATGATCAAGCAGTTCATCAAGCGCGTGCATCAAAGCAAATTTTTCTCGCCCTCGCCGCGCATCATCATCTGCGTGCCCTGCGGTTCGACGCAGGTGGAACGCCGCGCCATCCGCGACGCCGCAATCGGCGCCGGCGCCTCGCGCGTTTATCTGATTGAGGAGCCGATGGCCGCGGCCATCGGCGCGGATCTGCCGGTGGGTGAAGCCACCGGCTCCATGGTCGTCGATATCGGCGGCGGCACCACCGAGGTCGGCGTGATCTCGCTGGGCGGCCTGGTCTACAAAGGCTCGGTACGCGTTGGCGGCGACAAGTTCGACGAAGCCATCATCAATTACATCCGCCGCAACTACGGCATGCTGATCGGCGAAACGACCGCGGAACACATTAAGAAAGAAATCGGCTCGGCGTTCCCCGGATCCGAAGTGCGTGAAAAGGAAGTCAAGGGACGCAATCTTGCCGAGGGCATCCCGCGCAGCTTCACCATTTCCAGCAATGAGATCCTCGAAGCGCTGACCGATCCGCTGAACAGCATCGTCTCCGCGGTGAAATCGGCGCTGGAGCAGACACCGCCGGAACTCGCCGCCGATATTGCCGAGAAGGGCATGGTCCTGACCGGTGGCGGCGCGCTGCTGCGCGACATCGACCGGCTGCTGATGGAAGAAACCGGACTACCGGTCATCATCGCCGAAGATCCGCTCACCTGTGTCGTGCGCGGTTCGGGCAAAGCGCTGGAAAAACTGGAACATCTCGGCAGCATCTTCGCCAACGACTGATGCACGATTTGCCGGTCTGTGTTCGCATCCAAGCCCTGCGCGGCTGCGAACACGGGGCTGCGCCGGCTCACCGGCGGTAACATACGATGGAACATACCCCGCCACCGCTCTTCCGCACGGGCCCCACGCCGCTGGCACGGCTGATGATTTTCTCGATGCTGTCTGTTGTGCTGCTGATCGCCGACGCGCGCTTCAATTACCTCACTGTGTTGCGACAGGTCACCGCCGTCGTCGTCTACCCGCTGCAGCGCCTGGTCGCAGCGCCTGCCGCCATGGGCAAACGAATCTCCGAATTTTTTGTCAGCCACGGCGCGCTGCGGCGTGACAATCAGGTGCTGATCGAGAAAAACCTCGAGCTGGCACAGGCGGCGCAGCAGGCCCAGGCTTTGCAGAAGGAAAATGCCCATCTCCGGGGGCTGCTCGAAGCGCGCACGCGAATTTCAGCACCGTCCAAGATCGCGGAAATCCTTTACGCCGCCCGCGATCCCTTTTCGCGCAAAGTCATGATCGACCAGGGTTCACAGCACGGCATCGAGCCCGGTCAGCCGGTCGGTGATCACATCGGCATCATCGGGCAGATCACCCGGGTCTACCCGTGGCTGTCCGAGGTCACGCTGATCACCGACAAAGGACACCTGGTTCCCGTGCTCAACCTGCGCACGGGCCTGCGCGCCGTGCTCGCCGGCACCGGCGACGACGGACTCCTCGAACTGCGGTTCATTCCGCTGAGCGCGGATTTTCAGACGGGCGATCAACTGGTGACCTCGGGCATCGACGGCATCTATCCCCCCGGCCTGCCGGTGGCGGAAGTCACCAACGTCGAACGCAACACGGCTTACCTGTTTGCAAACATCGCCTGCAAGCCGCTGGCCAGCGTCAACGCCCATTCCCAGGTCCTGGTGCTGGGACCGCTGCCGCCGATAAGTGAAAGACCGCAGGATGCGCCAGCCGCAGCGCAGAAGAAAAGGAAGAAATCCTGATGGCGGCCCCCGCAATGTCACGCCAGGAACTGCTGCTGCCGGTCAAACCCGCGTTCATCGTGCTGACGCTGATCGCCGCATTGCTGGCGAATCTGCTGCCCTGGTCAGGCGGGATGCTGTGGCTGGCACCGGATTTTGTCGCGCTGATCGTGCTCTACTGGTGCATCCATGAGCCGCGAAAAATCGGTTTTCTCGCCGCGTGGGCCCTCGGTCTGCTCATGGATGTCGCGAACGGCAGTTTGTTCGGTCAGCATGCGCTCGCCTACAGCATCCTTGCCTATGCCGGCATCGTGCTGCACCGCCGGGTGCAACGGTTTTCAATGGCACCGCAGGTCCTGCATGTCATTCCGCTGCTGCTGCTGACCGACCTCGTTGTGCTGCTGGTGCGGGCACTGGCCGGTGCCGACTTCCCCGGGTACGCCTATTTCCTCGGCAGCATCATCGGCGCCGCGTTGTGGCCCGCACTGTCCTACCTGCTGAAGCTGCCGCAACGTCCGCGCCCCGATCCCGACCGTGTCTGAGCTGTCGATCAATCCCGGCATCGAGATCCGCGATTCCGAACGTGAACTGGACCGTTTCCGCCGCCGTCTGGCGATACTCGGCGTGTTCGTACTGTCGCTGTTCTGCGTGCTGTTCCTGCGCTTTGTCTACCTGCAAATCGTCCAGCACAGCCACTACAGCACGCTCGCCGACGCCAACCGCATCTCGATACTGCCGATTGCGCCGCACCGGGGCATCATCGTTGATCGCAATGGCGTCATGCTCGCCCACAACTACTCTGCCTACACGCTGGAGATCACGCCGAACAAGGTCGACAGCCTCGAAGCCACCATAGACGAACTGGCCACCGTCGTTGAAATCACGCCGCGGGACCGGCGCCGTTTCCGCAAACTGCTCGATGAAAGCAAGCGCTTCGAGAGTCTGCCCATCCGCACGCGACTGACCGACGACGAAATCGCGCGCTTCGCCGTCCATCGCTACCGCTTTCCCGGCGTCGAGGCCAAGGCGCGGCTGTTCCGTCAGTACCCGCAGGGCGAGATGTTCTCCCATGTCGTGGGCCATATCGGTCGCATCAACCAGCGTGAGATCGAACAGCTCGAAAGCGACGGGCGGCTGGCGAACTATCGAGGCAGCGATTACATCGGCAAGACCGGGCTGGAACAAAGCTACGAGAAATATCTGCACGGCACTACCGGGGTCGAGGAAGTCGAAGTCGATTCCGGTGGTCGCGCGGTACGCGCCCTGTCACGCACCCCGCCCATATCCGGCAGTAATCTGGTGCTCAACCTCGATGCACAACTGCAGGCCGTTGCCTACAATGCCTTTGGTGAGCGCCGTGGTGCGCTGGTCGCAATCGATCCTTCCAACGGCGGCATTCTGGCTTTTGTCAGCACGCCGGGTTTTGATCCCAATTTGTTCGTCGATGGCATTGACCCGCAAAGCTGGGCGGAACTCAATGGATCCCCCGACAAGCCGTTGCTCAATCGCGCCGCTGCCGGCACTTATCCCCCGGGATCGACATTCAAGCCTTTCATGGCGCTCGCAGCCCTTTTTTACGGCAAACGCACGCCGCAACAATCCATCAACGATCCCGGCTTTTTCATGTTTGGCGGGCATCGTTTCCGCGACGGCAGGGCTGTCCCGCTCGGTGTCGTCGACATGCACAAGTCCATAGTCGTATCTTCCGACGTCTACTATTACATGCTGGCCAACGAACTGGGCATCGATCCGATCGCGCGCTTCATGGCGCTGTTTGGCTTCGGCAGCCGCACCGGGATAGACATTGCCGGCGAAGCCGCCGGCGTGCTGCCCTCGACCGAATGGAAAATGCGCCGCTTCAAACAAAAGTGGTATGCCGGTGAGACCATCAGCGTCGGCATCGGTCAGGGCTATAACAGCTACACGCCGCTGCAGCTTGCTTCCGCCACCGCAACGCTGGCCAACGACGGCGTGATGTTCCGCCCGCACATCGTCAACTATATTGAGGACATTCGCACCCGCGATAAAACACCGATCGCTCCTTTCCC
>JBFKCU010000152.1:0-6919 GCA_041620115.1 Burkholderiales bacterium
AGCCTCCGCCACGGTGGGGCACCATAGGGCGTATCCAACCGAGGTGTGGCAATGAAGAGTATCAAGATCGTCGATGCCGGCAGCATCAAGAACGAGCTGGCTAAATACAAGAAAGGCAAAAAGCTCGATATTCGCCTGTTCAATCAGGTAGCACGGCTGGCATGGCTAGGGAAGATCGTGCTGTGTCCGCTGGATCCCGACGACCCGGAGTGCAAATCATGGTTGCTGCATCTGCAGCCGCTCGAAGGTCTTGCTTCCGAGATCATCCGCATTGACGAGGACCTGAACGGTATACCGTTCGCTTCGCAGATTCACATACTTGATGCCGAGCAGGGCGGGCATCTGGCCGATATTTTTCGCGATGGCATGCAGCAACGGGCGCGCGACCTGCAGGCGCTGGAGCGGCGTGACTTTTATTTCGAGAAGTATTTTGCACCGGAAGGCCAATCCAACTGATCGCCGCGCGGTTTATCGACGTTGGCCGGCTGTCCCCACGGCGTCTGCATGCCACGTATGCGGGTATTGCGGAAACTCTTGGCGCTGACGGTGCGCCGGTGTTGCTGTGGGGAACGGCTTCGGCTCACTTGTGCCTGGGGCAGAGCCAGAGTGTGGCACGTGAGCTGGCGCCGGATATCGACGTGCCCGTGGTGCAACGAGTGCTGGGTGGCGGTACAGTCTGGATCGACGAGAACCAGTTTGTTTATGCGCTGATCGCGCCTTTGGGCTATGCGCCGCCGCGTCCGGCAGACTGGTGCGCGTGGGCCATGCAACCGGCCATCGCGACTTTCCGGCAATTCGGACTCGAAGTCGAAAGGCAGCGCGAAGATCTGTGGCTGCACGGGCGGAAAATCGCCGGTACCGGTGCGGCGACGGTTGGCAGAGCAGCGGTGTTTGCCTCGAGTTTCCTGATGCGGTTTCCGCGCGAGCGGTTTGCCGCATGTATTGCCGGATCGACGGAGTTTCGTCACTGGCTCACCGCAGGTCTGGCGGCAACCATGACCGATTGGTCAGAACATGCGCCGGCATGTGCCGAGGCCGAATTGCGCACGGCATTTTGCGACGCGCTGGAACGTATTCTGGGCTGGCGGTTATGCCCTTCGGTGGTCAGCGATGTCGAGGCATCCGCCATTGATGCCTTCTGCATGGACAAGCATGATGACGATGGTGTTGGCGCTCGCCGCATGCATAGTGACGGCATCAAGCTCAATGCGGATTCTCATCTTACTGAACGTAACGAAAGCGGGCGGCGCATACGTGAGCTGGTGGTGCGCGGCGCAGTGACGCGGCGAGCGGTGATGCCGGACTGAGCAGGCGCGCTGGCACATGAAATCACGGGGATTCGAGTCTCGGCGCCGCGCCTGGCTGCGTGGTGCGGCGGCGGCAACGATTGCAGCGGCCGGGATGATGCGGCTGCGCGCCGCCCTGGCCGCGGGGTCGGTACCTCCGGGTGTCGCGCGATTGCGCGGTGATGTACGCATCAACGGCAAGCCGGCGGCGCGCGGGCAAAGGGTGGCGCCGGGTGACGTGATCGTGACCGGCAAGGACGCTGAACTGGTCATTGTCGTGGAAAGGGATGCTTTCATGGTGCGTGCCAACAGCCGGATCGAGTTTGGCCCGGCTGCGGCCCGGAGTGCGGTGGCGCTGTTGCGCATACTGACCGGGGCGATGCTGTCGGTCTTCGAATCAGGGCAACGGCGAGAGATCCGCACCGGAACTGCGACGATCGGCATACGTGGCACGGGGATATACGTGGAAACCGAGACGCAACGCACCTACGCATGCACCTGTTATGGTGAAGCGGTGCTCACGCCGGTCGACGATCCCGGCGCCGCCGAAACCGTACGCACCAAGAATCACGACCAGCCGCGCTATATCTACGGCAAGGGCATGCCCAACATGCTGGAAGCCGCCCCGGTCATCAACCATGTCGACGCCGAACTGTACCTGCTGGAAGGGCTGGTCGGACGGTCGCCGCCATTCGAGAAGGCGCGTTACTGAACGATGGCGCAGCCCACTGTCGCGTCGCGCCTCGAGCGCCGGTTTGTCTTGTGCAGCAGCGATGCGGAGCTCGAAGCATTGCTGCGGGGCGCATTGCCCGAATCCTGGGTTATGGTGCGGATCACGGACCTTGCCGCACTGGGGGATTTTGCGGAGGTGTTGCAATATCGTTTTCTGCTGCTGGATCTTGAGGATGCGATGTTCGACCCGCTGGACATCATCGACACCGTGAGGCGGGAACTGATGCTGAATATCGCGATTCTGTGTCTCGGCGGTGACCCTGCGCTGCGCGATGCGGCGCGACTGGCACGTGCAGACCGCTTCTTCGAGCGCAGCGCGGCGGTTGAGGTGATGCAGCAGTTCTGCGGCCAGTACGACTGGTAGCGGACGGTCGGGGCGGGTCAGGTGCTGCCGGCAATGCGGCGAAACATGGTGACTATGCGTTGCAGTCCGCGCCAGATCCTGGGTACCAGCCATACCGCGATAAACACGAACAACGACAGCAGGCCGAGCAACAGCAGGGGGTACTTCAATGTTATCCATAACGCCCCGAGCGATAGTGCATCTTCGGTAAACGAGGCAGTCCAGTTGCTCAGTGGTTCGGGCGAGGTGTTGATCAGGGCGCGGGTGCTGGCCTTGGTCAAATGGGCGCCGGCCGCCATGGTGCCGCCGAGCAATCCGGCGGCCAGTCCAAGTCCGGGGTCGTTGCCGGCAACTGCTGCTGCGGCGAGCAACGCGCCGCCGGGTATGCGGATGAAGGTGTTAACGATGTCCCATAGCGAATCCACGCCGGGGATCTTGTCGGCGAAAAATTCAGTCAGGAACAGCAGCCCTGAAATGGTGAGCACCCAGGGGTGGGCGAGAACTTCGAGATTGCCGGGCAGCGCATGGACGCCGCTGCGATGAACCAGGCCGAGAAAAAACACGACGGCGTAAAAACGCAAGCCGCTGGTCCAACCCAGTCCGGCGGCCAATGCCAGAGTCAGTGCGTCCATCAGCGCAGTCTAACAGCGGGTCATCGCTGGATTTCCTGACCGCAGCCGCAGGTTAACAATAAAGAACATATAACATGTTGATTTTATTGTATTATTTTTAACCGCTGGTAGATGGGCCGCAGGTGCGCCCGCAACGCCGGCATGCGCCGCCACAGCAGCAGTGCCGCGACGGTGCAGATACTGCCGCCGATGGCGAGCGTTGCCGGTGCTCCGATGCGTTCGGCCAATGCGCCGCCGGCGAGGCTGCCGAGCGGGTACATACCGAGAAAGGCGACCGAAAAAATACCCATGATGCGGCCACGCATATGATCAGCGACGATGGTCTGGATCATGGTGCTTACCGCCATGCCGTTGACGACTACGCCGAAGCCGGTCGCTGCCAGTGCCACCAGAGACAACGGCAGCCAGGGTGACAGTGAAAATACAGCGGCGCCGATTCCTGCAGACAGCGAGGCGAAAGTGATCCAGCGCGTGAGACCGCGCACGTCACGGCGAGAGGCCAGGGCCAGCATGCCGATGACGCCGCCACAGCCTGCGGCGCCCATCAGAAAGCCGAGCATGCTGGGGCCGCCGCCATAGACCTCGGCGGCGAAGATCGGCATCAGCGTCTGATAAGGCGTGACCATGAAGCTGATGATGGCGACGATCGGCAGTGTCCAGCGGACGGGAATCAGCTGCCACGCGTATCGTGCGCCTTCGGCGAGCTGCTGCAGCGGTGAGGCTGTCGCACGGGTGATCGGGCGCGGTGCGATGCTCATTGCGAGGACCATTGCGACGATCGCTATCTTGCTCAGCGCATTGACGACAAAGCAGAAGGCTTCAGTCGAAACAGCGAGCAATAGTCCGGCAACGG
Source organism: Burkholderiales bacterium (assembly GCA_041620115.1). Classification (GTDB taxonomy): domain Bacteria; phylum Pseudomonadota; class Gammaproteobacteria; order Burkholderiales; family SG8-41. The sequence continues at coordinate 3,847 of JBFKCU010000152.1, forward strand.
TCGGACCGATCATCCGGCCGGCGCTCTGCATCAGCGCATTCATCGCAATCGCGCTGGGCAGGTCATCGCGCACCGTGACCATTTCGGTTGTAAAGGCCAGCCGAATCGGGGTGTCGATGGCGTTGATGATGCCCAGGGACAGCGCCATGATGATGATGTGCCAGACTTCGACCAGTCCGGCGAAGGTCAGTGCCGCGAGCAGCAGCGGCGGCACTGCAGACAGGACCTGGGTGATCAGCAGCAGCCGGTGTTTATCGAAGCGGTCTGCCCACATTCCGCCGAAGGGGGCAAACACCAGAATCGCAATCTGTCCCGCAAAACCGGTGACACCAAGCAGCCAGGCTGATTCGGTCAGGCGGTAGACCAGCCAGGCCATTGCGATCTGCTGCACCCAGTTACCGATGATCGACAGCGTCTGGCCGTAAAAGAACAACCGGTAGTTACGGTGGCGCAGCGCGCGCAGCGTGTGCTTGATGGTCATCGGGCGACGGCGCGCAGCCGTTCAGGGCGGGCGTGTGCGCAGCTAACTAAGTTTGGCGAGCTGCGCGCGCATCTGTTCCAGCGTCGCGGAGAAGCGCGTCAGTCGTTCCTTTTCCTGGGCGACGACCAATGGCGGCGCCTTGGCGACGAAGCTTTCGTTAGCCAGCTTGGCGCGGGCCTTTGCCGTTTCTGTTTCGAGCTTGGCGATTTCCTTGCCCAGCCGCTCGCGCTCGGCTGCAACGTCGATTTCCACCTGCAACATCAGCTTGAAATCGCCGACGATGGACACGGGCGCGTCGTCACCCGGCAGTTCGTTGACGGCGAGGACTTCGGAAAGTCTTGCCAGTGACAGCAGATACGGCGCCCAGCGGCGCAGTTGCACGGCGTCGCCCTGTACCAGCAGCGGGAGTTTCTGTGACGGCGGTATATTCATTTCGCCACGCAGCGTGCGGCAGGCCGATACCAGCTGCTTGAGCATCTGGATGCCCTGCTCCGCGTCCGCGTCGATCTTGGTCACATCGGGCTGCGGATACTTCTGCAGCATGATGCTTGCGCCGCTCTTGCCGGCAAGCGGTGCCACCCGTTGCCACAGTTCCTCGGTGATGAACGGAATGACCGGGTGTGCCAGTCGCAGGATGGTTTCAAGCACGCGCACCAGCGTGCGGCGGGTCGCGCGGCATTGCGCGTCGTTGCCGTCGGCAAGCTGTACTTTGGCGAGCTCCAGATACCAGTCGCAGTACTCGTCCCAGACCAGTTCATAAATTGTTCGCGCCAGATTGTCGAAACGGTAATCGCGATAGGCATGCTGCGCTTCTTCTTCGGCGCGCTGCAGCCGGCTTGCCAGCCAGCGGTCGGCCACGGACAACTCGACGGGTGCGGTGGCATCAAGGCCGGTGTCCTGCCCCTCGCAGTTCATCAGCACAAAACGCGTCGCATTCCACAGCTTGTTGCAGAAATTGCGGTACCCCTCGCAGCGCTTCTGATCGAACTTGATGTCGCGGCCGAGACTGGCGAGGCTGGCAAAGGTGAAACGGAGGGCATCGGTGCCGTAAGCGGGGATGCCGCCGGGAAATTCGGCGCGCGTGCGCTGCGTGATCGCTTCAGCCTGTTTCGGGTTCATCAGTCCGGAGGTGCGTTTGGCAATCAGCGTGTCAAGGTCGATGCCGTCAATCAGGTCCAGTGGATCCAGCGTGTTGCCTTTGGATTTGGACATCTTCTGGCCTTCCGCATCGCGCACCAGGCCGTGTACATAGACATGCCGGAACGGCACCTTCCCGGTCATGTACTTGGTGATCATCACCATGCGCGCGACCCAGAAAAAGATGATGTCAAAGCCGGTGACCAGTACTGAAGAGGGCAGATAGAGATCCAACGCCGGATTGGACTTGGCGGGCCAGTCCGGTGTCCAGTCCAGTGTGGAAAAGCACCACAGCTGCGACGAGAACCAGGTGTCGAGTACATCGGGATCCTGTTTAAGCGTCTTGCCGCCGGACATGCGTACGGCCTCGGCCTCATCGTGGGCAACATAAACATTGCCGGCGTCGTCCTGCCATGCCGGTACCCGATGGCCCCACCACAGTTGTCGTGAAATGCACCAGTCCTGGATATTGTTGAGCCAGTGGTTGTAGGTGTTGATCCACTGTTCCGGAAACAATTTGATCTCGCCGCTGGCGACGGCATCCAGGCCCAGCTTGGCCAGCGGCGCCATCTTGACGAACCACTGGCTGGTCAGCATCGGTTCGATGACGACGCCGGTGCGGTCGCCGCGAGGCACAACCATGCGGTGTGGTTTCTCGGACTCGAGCAGGCCCTGTGCCTTCAAGTCTGCGACGATGCGCTCGCGGGCCACGTAGCGGTCGAGACCGCGGTATTTTTCCGGCGCGCTGTCATTGATCGCGGCGTCCAGCGTGAATATATTCAGTTGCGGCAGATTGTGGCGCTGACCGACCTGGTAGTCGTTGAAGTCATGTGCAGGCGTGATCTTGACGCAGCCCGTGCCGAAAGCCTTGTCCACGTATTCATCGGCGATGACCGGGATCGTGCGTCCGGTCAAGGGCAACACTACCTGTCGTCCGACGAGCCCGCGATAGCGGTCATCTTCCGGGTGCACGGCCACCGCAGCATCGCCGAGCATGGTTTCCGGGCGTGTAGTGGCAACGGTCAGATGGCCGCTGCCGTCAGCCAGTGGATAGCGGATCTGCCACAGCTTGCCGTCCTCTTCCTCCGACTGAACTTCAAGGTCGGAGATTACGGTGTGCAGTACCGGATCCCAGTTTGACAGGCGCTCGCCGCGGTAAATCAGACCGTCGCGATGGAGCTTGACGAAGGTGTGGGTGACGAGTTTTGCCAACGACTCGTCCATCGTGAAGCGCTCCCGCTCCCAGTCGCAGGATGCGCCCATGCGGCGCATCTGCCGGGTGATGGTCGAGCCGGACTGCTCTTTCCACTCCCAGACCTTCTTGATGAAGCTTTCGCGTCCGAGGGCATTGCGCGACAGGCCCTGCTGCTCGATCTGGCGGGTGACCACCATCTCAGTGGCGATACCCGCGTGATCGGTGCCTGGCTGCCACAATGTATTGTCACCGCTCATGCG
>JBFKCU010000153.1:0-6907 GCA_041620115.1 Burkholderiales bacterium
CCCAGAACTGGCGGAAGTCCGCGGGTGACTTGCTGACGATCGCCGCCGAGCTCGCTGTAGCAAGCTGCTTGATCACGTTGGCATCCTTCATCGTATTCACGACTGCCGGGAACAGGCGATCGACCACGGCCTGCGGCGTGCCCTTGGGCACAAAGACCCCCTGCCATGAGTCGACCACGTGGTCCGGAAATCCGACTTCCCTCATCGTCGGCACGTCGGGAAGATCACTCAGCCGCTCAGGCGCCACCACGGCAAGCAAACGCATGCGGTCGATGCGGATGTACGGCAGCAGTGAAGCTGAAGTCAGCATCGTAATCGGCACTTCGCCCTGTGCAACGGCCAGCGATGCACCGCTGGCCCCGCCCTTATACGGCACCATGACGATCTTCAAACCGGCCTGCTGCTGGAACAGTTCAAATGCCAGGCGCGAGTTGCTGCCGGCACCGGACGCCGAGAAATTCAGTTTACCCGGACGCGCCTTGGCAAACTCGATCAATTCCTTGATCGAATGCACCGGCAGCGACGGATGCACCACCACCATGCCCGGCACGTCAACGACCTGCGTGATGCCGATAAACGAGTCCAGCGGCTTTACCTTGAATTTCGGGAACACCGAAGCATTGATGGCCATCGTGCCGATATTGCCAAGCAGCGCGGTATAACCATCGGGATCCGATTCGGCGGCCACTTCAACGCCGATATAACCTGACGCACCGGTCCTGTTATCGATGACGATCTGCTGACCGAGTTCCGCGCCGAGCTTGTCCTGAATAATGCGCGCGACAAAATCTGACGCGCCGCCCGGTGCAAACGGCACGATCAGGCGCACCGGCCGCTCCGGATAAGCTGCGCCCTGCGCCAGGCCCGCAAAAGCGGACGCGGCTGCAATGGCCGCTGAAAGTACGATAGGTAATGCTTTTTGCATGGTGTTGTCTCCTCGTTATGGTTTTTCGGCCCTTAGCCTCCGGGTCGGCGGGATAGACCCGCCCGGGCACCGCCCCGAAGATATGACCCCGTTCTAGCCGGGGAGTTTCACCGTATCTTGCGTACGGTTCAGATTCTTCCGAGTCTACCGCGGATTGTCCAAGGTTTAAACCTCAAAGTGCAGCGACCACCGCGTCACCCATTTGCGTGGTGCTGGCGCTGCCGCCGAGATCCCCGGTCAGATGCCGCGCCTCGCTGATGACCCTGTCCATCGCCGCATCGATCAGCGCAGCGGCCGCGGCAGCATTCTTGTCATTGCGCGTGCGCCCCAGCCATTCGAACAGCATCTTGCCCGACATGATCATGGCATAGGGGTTGGCGATATTTTTTCCGGCGATGTCAGGCGCGGATCCGTGCGTGGCCTGCGCCATCGCCTGCTTCTCGCCAACCACGAGTCCCGGCGCGAGGCCCAGTCCGCCCACGAGCCCCGCACCCAGGTCGGTCATGATGTCGCCGAACTGGTTGGTCGTCACCACGACGTCATATTGCTGCGGCTTCATCACCGCCTTCATTGCGAAGCCGTCGATCAGCACCTCCTCGAATTCGACGTCGGGATAATTTTTTGCCATCTTGCGACACTCCTGCGCAAACATGCCGCATACCAGACGGTAAACCGGCTCCTTGTGCAGCGCGGTGACCTTCTTGCGCTTGCGCGTGCGCGCGATCTCGAAGGCTTCGCGCGCGACGCGGCTCGCGCCCTTACGCGTCACCACGCGCATGCCGATGGCAATATCGTCGTTCGGCTGGAATTCGCCCGTACCGGCAAACACCACGCTGCCTGACTGCATGCCTTCCGTGGTTTCCCGCAGGAACACGATATCGACGTCCTTGTGCAACGACGGCAGTTTCGGATATGACTTCACCGGTTTGACGTTGGCAAACAGTTCAAACTTCTTGCGCAGCGGCGGATTGATCCACGTCGCGTCGTTGCGCGGATACATGTTGTGCCCGATGGGCCCCTGCACCCAGCCGTCGACATGATGCAGCGCATCCACGGTCAGCTGCGGCATGGTATGGCCATGCGTTTCATGACCGCGCCGGCCGATCGGCAGCGGCTGCCATTCAATCTTGAGTCCGGCTTTCGCCGCCGCCGCCTTCATCACCTTCACGCACTCCGGCACCACTTCCAGGCCGATGTCGTCGCCTTGCAGAATTCCGATTTTGTACATTTATTGCGTTCCTTGATGTTTTGTTAACGCGCGTGACGCCGCACGGCATCGGCCAACAGCGGATAGGCGCTCACCGCGCTGGGCATGCCGAGCACCGGCACCGAGCGCAGCCATTGCGGCCCCAGCTGCTTGATCGAGGTCACCCCCATCAGGCCCAGGGCCGTGCGCACCTCGACCTCCATCAGTTCGAGCATGCGCGCCACGCCGGCCTCGCCATTGGCCGTCAGCGCCCAGCCCAGCAGTTTGCCCACGCCGACCGCCCGTGCCCCCAGGCACAGCGCCTTGACCACGTCGGTGCCGCGCAGCACACCACCGTCCATCACGATTTCCGCGCGGTCGCCAACCGCCGCCACCACCTCTGGCAGCACTTCGATGCCGCTCTGTGCATGATCAAGCTGACGTCCGCCATGGTTGGACACGTACACCACGTCGGCCCCATGTTCGACGGCCAGCACCGCATCCTCCGCAGTGGCAATGCCCTTGGCAATCAGCGGCAGGCCGACGCGCGCCTTCATCCACACCAAGTCTTTCCAGTTCAATCCCGCCTGGAATGACTGGTCGCCGAATTCCTCGCGCACCGGCAACGCGCTGACGAGGTCGCGCTCACGGCGGCCATAGTAATTGCGGTCGACGGTGACGCACAACGCGCCATAACCGGCGGCTTTGACGCGATCGAGCACGCCTTCCACCCAGCCGCGGTCACCGCGCACGTAGAGCTGGAAAATCAGCGGCTGCTTGACGGCGGCCTGGGTCGCCTCGAGGCTGGGCTTGGCCGCGGTGGCAATGAATGCCTGCGTGCCGCGCGACACCGCCGCGCGTGCTACTGCCGGCCCACCCTCGTTATGCACCTTGCTCAGGAATCCGCCGACCGGCGCCGGAAACACCGGAAACGACATCGGCTGCCCCAGCAATGAAGTGCGCAGGTCGATTTCGCGCACATCCACCAGCACGCGCTGCCGCAATGCCAGCGCATCGAACCCGGCACGGTTGCGGCGCAGGGTCATTTCGGAATCAGCGCCGCCGACCAGGTGGTCCCATACGGTGGGTGGCAGCTTGTCCCATGCAGCGAGCGCGATCTGCTGCAGTGACTCGAACTGCGGTTCACGGTTCTTGCTTCGCGGCTTGACCGAATGCAACTTGCCGGAGGGCGGGGTTTTGCGGGTTTTCTTGCGGGCAACGGCCATTACAGTACTCCAGTACGGCTGCTGAAGAGCAACCAATATTTAAAAATATGTTTAAAATCAATTATTTATTAAAATGGCAAAAAATTACCGGTTTGCCATGAAACGTTTTTCCCATTGTTCGACGCTGTCCAGATCCAGGACCTGGTTGTACTCCTTCAGCGAAAACATGCGATCGCGCACCGCCTTGGTATTGCCGTCGCGCTTGAGCGTAGCCAGCACCTGCTTGATCGCAAAACCCGCCGCGTTGCGCGCCAGTCCGGGGAAAATCGCGATGCGGAAACCGAGTGCTTCAATCTCGGGCACCGTCAGCTCACCGAGCCTGCCGCCACCGTCAATGTTGACCAGGCAGGGTGCGCCGGATTCGCCGGTCACACGCTTGAGATCCTCCAGGATGGTCGGACTGTTTTTCAGTTCGACGAAAACGACGTCGGCACCGGCCTTGCGATAAGCCTGGCCGCGGCGGATCGCTTCGTCGAGCCCCAGCCCGGTCGCCGCATCGGTGCGCGCAATGATGATGAAATCCGGATCGCGGCGTGCCGCCACCGCAGCCTCGATCTTGCCGGCATGCTCGGCCAGAGACACCACCGGGCGGGAACCCGGCAGGTGTCCGCAGCGCTTCGGCGCCACCTGGTCCTCAATGTGTATGGCCGCAACACCTGCACTTTCGAACTCGCGCACGGTATGGCGCACATTCACGGCATTGCCGTAACCGGTGTCGGCATCGCAGATCAGCGGCAGGTCGACACAGGCGGCGGCGCGGTGTGCGTGCGCCGCAAACAGCGTCAGGTCGACCATGCCGACATCCGGCTGTCCCAGCAGCGAAGCCGAAACGCCGTTGCCGGTCATGTAGACCGCCTCATACCCGGCCTGCTGCACCAGTCGCGCGCCATAGGCGTCGTAGATCCCGGGCGCGACGATCATGCCGCCCTCGGTCAATCGCTTGCGCAGTTGCTGCCTTACCGTCAGTTTCCCGTTCACCGCATGCCTTTCCGTTTCATGATGTTTACAGCCCCAGTTTCTTTTTCACGACCTCGGTTTCGCGGATGTCCTGCTGCAACTGCGCCCGGAAGGCGTCCGGCCCCTGAAATCCGTCAAGCTGCGTGACCCGTTTGAGATAGGCTTTCCACTCTTCGGTCTGCTGTGCCTTTTCCACCGCGGTTGCCAGGCGGTCGATGACCGGCTTGGGCGTTCCGGCCTTGGCCATCAGGCCGCGCCATTGATAACGCACGACGTCCCAGCCTTTTTCCTTGTACGTCGGCACATCCGGAAAGTCCGCCAGACGCTGGTCCGATGACACCACCAGCACCCGCACCTTGCCGGCATCGATCAGCGGTTTGACATTACCCGGATTGGTCGCCGCGGCATCGACATGGCCGCCGGCGACAGCCGTCAGCGCCGGACCGCCGCCCGGATACGGCACCCAGGTGGTCTTGATTTTCGCTACATCCGAAAACACCTCCCACGCCACCCGATGCGAGCTGATCGCGAACGGTCCGCCGACATTGATGAATTCCGGTTTCTTGCGGGCGAAGGTCACCAGCTGCTCGATGTTCTTGAACGGCGTCGACGTATGCACGATCAGACCGTAAGGGTCGATCTGCGAACGCGCGATCATCTGCAGATCGTCCGGCTTGAACTGCGCATTCTTCTCGCTGAACAGCGTTGCCAGTGTCAGCGTGTTGGCAGCGATGGTGTAGCCGTCGGTGGCGCCGCGCACCAGCCCGTTGACCATGATCAGTCCCGAGCCACCAGTGCGATTTTCCACGACCACATTCTGCCCGAGCTCCGCCACCAGCAGCTTGGCCATGGTCCGCGCATACACATCCACCGGTGATCCCGGCGCTGACCAGCAGAGTATGGTCACCGGCCGCGTCGGATAGGACTGCGCCGCCGCGACCGCGCTCAAGCTGGTCAGAACAGTTGCCGCAAACAATTGTCTTAACTGCATTTCTACCCTCCCCCAGAGTCAGAACCGGCTTTGATGCAAGCTCACGCGGCTTTCTTCACCTCGAATTTGTACTGCGCAAGCTTGGCGTCATCGAGCGTCACCCCCAGCCCCGGCCCGGCAGGCAGCGGAATGCTGCCTTTGGACAGATCCAGTTTCTGCGTGACGATGTCATCCTTGGTCTTCAGCGGCCCGACGCACTCCAATCCGTCAATCACATTGTCCGAAGTGGCCGCCAGCATGATTTCCGCCATCGTGTTGACTCCCAGGCCGAAACCATGACCAACGACACAGCGGATGCCGGCCGCTTCCGCCGTCGCGATCATGCGCCGCGTATTGAGGAACCCGCCCTGCTTCATGACCTTGACCTTGACGATATCTGCAGCATCCATGCGAATGATGTGGATCAGGCTGGCGTGGTCGATTACCGACTCGTCGGCCATGATCGGCACGCCGACGGCATTCGCCGCCTTGCGCACCCGCGCCATGCCCGCGATGTCGTCCGCCGGTACCGGTTGTTCGAACAACTGCAGCTTGTACGGGGCGGCCAACTCAGCCAGCTTGATGGAAGTATCGGCGTCATAACCGGCATTGGCATCGATGCGGATGTTGAAATCGGGGCCGCAGGCCTCGCGTACGGCCTTGATGCGGTCGCGGTCGGCATAAATGTCGCCGCCAACCTTGATCTTGCACGAGCGGAAACCCTGCTTCTGCCAGTCTGCGGTTTCCTTCGCTGCATTTTCCGGCGACTGGATGCTGATCCAGGCGTTGAACATCAAGCGATCCTTCACCGCACCGCCGAGGTAGGTATGCACCGGCATGCCGGCCACGCGTGCCGCAAGATCCGTGCAGGCCATGTCGATCGTGGCCTTGGCATCGTAGAAATCCTTCACGGTCGCATCCAGTTTGGCGGTAATGCGGTGAAGATTGGTCGGATCCATGCCCATCACTGCCGGCGCCAGTTTCGCCTGGATCATTGCCAGCGAGTCTTCGATGCTTTCCTTCGAATAGCCCGGCGTCGGATCGATATTGCCGTAGCCGATGGCGCCGCCGGTGGCGGTGATGCGCACGATCGCGCTTTTCACCACCGACTTCGACAGGTACGCGTTCTTGAATTCCATCACCAGCGGCATGGCAACGCCAAAGACTTCAACGCGTTCGATTTTAAGGTTCATGGGGCCTCAGCTTTAAACGTTCGATTCCAGATTCCAGTCGGGATGCTGCTGCAGAAACGGGATCAGCCCGCCCGCCGCCAGCAGCGCCTGCACGGCGGCCGGCAACGGCGGCACTGCACGCGTGATGTTGCGCGCCGGCACGCTGATACGACCGGCGATCAGGTCGATCTCGATCGCATCACCCGCAGCGATGCCGTCAATGGCGCACTCCACCAGCGGCATGCCGTTATTGATGGCATTGCGGAAGAACTGCCGGCCGAAAGACGGTGCAACGATGGCGGAGACGCCCATCAGGTGCAGCACATGCACGGCCTGTTCGCGCGACGAGTTGATGCCGAAGTTCTTGCCGGCAACGATGACGTCGCCTTTGTTGAATGCCTGGGCGTAGCCCGGCGCCACCTGCTCGAATGCGCGCGTGGCGATGTAAGCCGTGTCCTTGCCCGGCAGATA
>JBFKCU010000154.1:0-6906 GCA_041620115.1 Burkholderiales bacterium
GATGGGTGTGCAGATGGCCCATCCCAAGGCGACCGTTGCGTGTGTGACCGGTGAAGCGTCCATTCAAATGTGCATACAGGAACTTTCAACCTGCAAGCAGTACCGGCTGCCGGTCAAGCTGATCAACTTGAACAACCGGTACATGGGCATGGTGCGGCAGTGGCAGGAATTTTTTCACGGCAACCGGTATTCCGAATCGTACATGGACGCGCTTCCGGATTTTGTGAAGCTCGCCGAATCCTACGGTCATATGGGAATGCGCATCGAAAAACCGGCTGACGTGGAGCCGGCGCTGAAGGAGGCGTTTGCGCGCAAGAAGGATCTCGTCTTCCTGGACTTTATTACCGACCAGACCGAGAACGTTTTTCCCATGGTGCCGGGCGGTAAGGGTCTTTCCGAGATGATTCTGGTTTGATGCGATGAGACATATCATTTCAGTGTTGCTGGAAAACGAGGCGGGCGCGTTGTCGCGGGTTGCCGGGTTGTTTTCGGCGCGGGGTTACAACATCGAGTCTCTCACTGTCGCGCCGACGGAAGATGCGACGCTGTCCCGCATGACCATCGTAACCTCCGGATCCGATGAGATCATTGAGCAGATCAACAAGCAGTTGAACAAACTGGTGGATGTGGTCAAGGTCGTCGATCTCTCGGAAGGCGACCACATCGAGCGCGAGCTGATGCTGGTCAAAGTGCGCGCGGTGGGCAAGGATCGCGAGGAAATGAAGCGGCTGGCGGATATCTTCCGGGGACGCATCATTGATGTTACAGACAAGGATTACACCATCGAGCTGACCGGACCGGGTTCAAAGCTGGATGCTTTTCTCAAGGCCATCGACCCGACGGCGATATTCGAGACCGTGCGAACCGGCGCCTCGGGCATAGGCCGGGGCGACCGTATCTTGAAAGTTTGAGGCTCTGGAGGGGCGCGTCGCAGATGCGCGGTGCGGTTGCCCCATTGCACAGTCACCATTCACGTTTTAATTTGAGGACAACATGAAGATCTATTACGACAAAGATGCCGACCTTTCGCTGATCAAGCGCAAGCACGTAGCCATCATCGGTTACGGCTCGCAGGGCCACGCGCACGCCAATAATCTCAAGGACTCCGGTGCGAAAGTGACCGTGGGCCTGCGCAAGGATGGCGTTTCCTGGAACAAAGCGAAAAAAGCCGGCATCGCCGTCAAGGAAGTGGGCGAGGCCGTCAAAGGCGCTGACCTGGTGATGATTCTCCTGCCAGATGAACACCATGCGGACGTATATCGCGACGAAATCGAGCCGAATATCAAGAAGGGCGCCACGCTGGCGTTCGCCCATGGCTTCAACATCCACTTCAAGCAGATCGAGCCGCGTGCCGACCTTGATGTAATCATGATCGCGCCCAAAGGCCCGGGGCACCTGGTGCGTTCGACTTATACCCAGGGCGGTGGCGTGCCTTCGCTGATCGCTGTTTTCCAGAATCCGAGCAAAAAGGCGCGTGATATCGCTCTTTCATATGCTGCGGCCATCGGTGCCGCACGGGCCGGTGTCATTGAAACCTCGTTCCGTGAGGAGTGCGAGACCGATCTGTTCGGTGAGCAGGTCGTGTTGTGCGGCGGCTTGTCGGCGCTGATCCAGGCCGGTTTCGAAACGCTGGTCGACGCCGGCTACGCGCCGGAGATGGCGTATTTCGAATGTCTGCATGAGGTGAAGCTGATCGTTGACCTGATTTACGAGGGCGGCATTGCCAACATGCGCTACTCGGTATCGAATACTGCCGAGTACGGCGACTTTACGCGTGGACCGCGTATCGTTACCGACGAAACCCGTGCGGAAATGCGCAGGATACTGACGGAAATCCAGACCGGACAGTTTGCCAAGGAATTCATACTCGAGAACAAGGCGGGCGCCCCGACGCTCAAGGCCTTGCGACGGATTGGACAGGCGCATCAGGTGGAAACGGTCGGAGCGAAATTGCGCGACATGATGCCCTGGATCAAGAAGAACCGTTTGGTGGACCAGTCAAAGAACTAGTGAACGCCTGAGGGTGTTTGGCGCGCAGGAATTTGCGCAGATTTTTTGCGCCTTTCGCGCCGCATCCCTCATACTTCACTGATGAAGCGCTATCCCCATCCGTTGATTGCCCGCGAGGGCTGGCCGTTTATCGGCGTTGCCCTGCTTGTGGCTGGCGGCGTGCATGCCTATGCCGGGTTTGGCTGGGCACTTTTTCCGTGGCTGATCCTGCTGTTCATGATCCAGTTCTTTCGCGATCCGCCGAGAGACGTTCCGCAGGACCCGCAAGCCATACTGTCTCCCGCTGATGGCCGTATCGTATCGGTCGAGAAAACCCGGGATCCGTATCTGGAACGCGATGCGCTGCGGATCAGCGTTTTCATGAACGTGTTTAATGCCCATTCCAATCGCAGCCCGGTTGATGGCGTGGTGGAGAAGACCTGGTATTTTCCCGGTAGGTTTTTTAATGCCGAATTGTCCAAGGCATCCCTTGAGAACGAACGGGCCGTCATCTATCTGCGCCGACCGGACGGACGCGACATTACCTGTGTTCAGGTTGCAGGGCTTATTGCGCGGCGAATTCTTTGCTACGCCAAACAGGGCCAGCAACTGGCCCGCGGAGACCGTTTCGGATTCATCCGCTTTGGCTCGCGTGTTGATGTCTATCTGCCGCTGGATGCGGCGCCGCTCGTTTCAGTCGGTGACAAGGTTTATGCGACTGAAACCGTGCTCGCGACCCTTTCGTCAGACTGAAGAACCCTAGTCTGACGCGGTCCGGATCTATAGTTTAAGATCTCACATCATGGCAGAACTCAAGGAACACAAGCTGTTCATAAAATCCCGTTTTGCGCGGCGCGGGATCTACTGGCTGCCGAACATGTTCACCATTGCAGCCTTGTTTGCGGGCTTTTACGCAGTGGTGCAGGCAGTCGGCGGGCGTTTCGAGCATGCGGCAATAGCGATTTTCGTGGCGCTGGTGCTGGATGGACTCGATGGACGTGTGGCGCGCCTGACCCGCACGCAGAGCGCGTTCGGCGCCGAACTCGACAGCCTGTCCGACATGGTGTCGTTTGGCGTGGCACCGGCGCTGGTGGTTTACGTCTGGGCGCTAAAAGACTTTGCTGCGATGAAAACCGTGCCGATGCTCGGGCCGTGGCTGTCGACCAAGCTGGGCTGGATTGCGGCGTTCGTTTATTGCGCCTGCGCTGCATTGCGGCTTGCGCGGTTCAATACCAATATTGATGTGGTTGATAAGCGGTACTTCCAGGGATTGCCCAGTCCCGCAGCGGCGGCGCTGGTTGCCGGACTGGTTCTCGCAATGAGCGAGTATCAGATCAAGGGCGCGGATGTGAAATGGCTGGCCTGGGGGCTGACGCTGGTGGCGGGACTGACCATGGTGAGCAACCTCAAGTTCTACAGCGGCAAGGACATCAATCTGCGCAAGAGCGTTTCGTTTTCAGTCGTGGTGGCGATTGCGCTGGGCTTTGTATTGCTGATTTCATTTGCCGGAACGTTGCCGGAGTTGCTGTTCACGCTGTTCGTGCTGTATGGCTTGTCGGGCTATGGGCTGTGGATCTACGACAGGTTGCGTGGCGCTCAGGCAGAACCGCCGGACGATCCGCAGGAATAGCCGGCTTGCGGGGGCGCAGGAAAATCGATATATTTCGATTCTATGTGTCGATTTATTCAGCCCAAAAAGCTTTATTCCGCTGCCGCGCTCACGCTGGCAGGGCTGCTGCTGCGCGGCCGCGCGCGCTAAAAACACATCTCCCTTTTTGTAGTTTCGGTCCGGCCCGCGAAGCGGTGCCGGAAGCCCCAAATCCGGGTATGCAGCAGCTGCATCCCGATGTTCAGGTAAGGTATGAATCATGGCCAAGGAAAAACTGATCATATTTGACACAACGATGCGCGATGGCGAGCAAAGTCCGGGCGCGTCAATGACCAAGGAAGACAAGCTGCGTATCGCGCGGCAACTGGAGCGCATGCGGGTGGACGTGATTGAGGCAGGATTCCCTGCGGCGAGTGATGGCGACTTCGAATCCGTGCAGGCGGTTGCCCACGCCATCAAGGACAGCACCGTGTGCGGTCTGGCGCGTGCCAATGAACGTGACATCCGGCGCTGCGGTGACGCCGTCAAGGGCGCTGCGCGACCGCGCGTCCATACCTTTATTGCCACCTCGCCGATCCACATGGAAAAGAAGCTGCGGATGGAGCCTTCCCAGGTGATCGACCAGGCAGTACGGGCAATCAAGTGGGCACGGGAATACACCGATAATGTCGAATTCTCGCCCGAAGATGCCGGGCGTTCGGACCTCGATTTTCTCTGCCGCATCCTCGAACAGGTCATCAAGGCCGGTGCTACGACCATCAATGTGCCCGATACCGTGGGATATACGCTCCCCGACCAGTTCGGACGGCTGATTCGCAATTTGCGCGAACGCATTCCGAATGCGGACAAGGCCATCTGGTCGGTGCATTGTCACAACGATCTCGGTCTCGCCGTGGCCAACTCGCTGTCGGCAGTGCAAAACGGCGCGCGCCAGGTCGAGTGCACCATTAACGGTCTTGGTGAAAGAGCCGGCAACGCCTCTTTGGAGGAGGTCGTCATGGCGGTGCGTACGCGCCAGGATCTGTTCACCTGCGACACCAATATTGACGCGACGCAAATCGTGCCTGCTTCCAAGCTCGTTTCGGGTATCACCGGATATCCGGTGCAGCCCAACAAGGCCATCGTCGGCGCCAATGCGTTTGCGCATGAATCCGGCATACACCAGGACGGCGTGCTCAAACACCGGGAAACCTACGAAATCATGAGTGCGGAATCGGTGGGCTGGACCACCAACCGCCTGACGCTGGGCAAACTTTCCGGCCGCAATGCCTTCAAGACGCGGTTGCATGAAATCGGTGTCGACCTGGAATCGGAAGAGGCGCTCAATGCCGCTTTCAAGCGTTTCAAGGAGCTCGCCGACAAAAAACGCGAGATCTTCGATGAAGATCTGCACGCGCTGATCACCGAGGAGAACCTCGAACAAGTCGAGAACGAGCGTTATAACCTCGTGTCCCTGACGGCACATTCCGAAACGGGCGAACAGCCCTATGCGCGCATCGTCATGTCGGACGAAGGCAAGGAGCGCCCGTCGCAGGCGCATGGCAGCGGGCCGGTCGATGCCGCTTTCAAGGCAATCGAAGCGCTGGTGGCGAGCAACGCCGAACTGCTGCTGTATTCGGTTAATGCAATCACCACAGGCACGGATGCACAGGGTGAGGTCACTGTCCGACTTTCCAAAGACGGGCGCATCGTAAACGGGCAGGGTGCGGACACCGATATCGTGGTCGCTTCGGCGAAGGCTTATATCAACGCGCTCAACAAGCTGTATGCAAATGTGGAGCGACTGAATCCGCAGCTCTGAGTCGCAGATTGCCGCAGGCGCCGGTTGGTGACAGGGCGCCGGATGAGGTGCGCATGCTGAAATGGCTGCTCACACTCGCCGTCGTTCTGTTCCTGCTTGGACTTTTGGGGCCATTGCTGGCCCGGATGGGATTCGGGCGATTGCCCGGTGACCTGCAGTGGCGGCATCGCGGCAGGAAATTTTATTTTCCGGTGGCCACCAGCATTATTTTTTCGTTGGTCATTACTTTTGTGTTCTGGGCGCTGCGGATATGAGTCTGGCGCTGGCGCGGACGTACGCAATGGCGGTGCCGAAGTAGGTGACGGACAATGCAATCTCGGCAAGGGCAAGGAGGGCGCTGATTCCCGTCTCGGTGTAGGCGCGGACCACACCTTCGGCGAAGTAAGCCAAGATCAGCATGGTTGATGCGCCGAATGTATAACGGGTCCCGCGCGCTATTCCGGGGCTGATCCATAGCAACGGCAAAACCTTGAGTGCCAACCAGGAACCGCCCGGGCGCAATGGGGCAAGCCACAATTCCCAGAATAGGCACAGCAGTATCAGGGCGGCAAGACTCGCGCCTGCCAGCAGGTGATACCGTCGTGCGGCGTTCACTTTGCCAGTCGCATCGCGGTGTCAGCAAGTCGTTTGCCCAGTGCGACACACAAACTTTTCTCGTGATCGGACACAGGTTGATCGCTGGCGGCTCCGGCATGGTGGCTGGGACCGTAGGGGGTGCCGCCGGTTGTGGTGCTGAATAACTCCGGCTGCAGATAAGGCAGTCCGACGATCAGCATGCCATGGTGAAGTAGCGGCAGCATCATTGAGATCAGGGTGCTTTCCTGCCCGCCATGCAGGCTCCCGGTTGATGTGAATACAGCGGCGGGTTTCCCGGCCAACGTCCCTTTCAGCCACAGACCAGAGGTCGAGTCCCAGAAGTACTTCATCGGCGCTGCCATATTGCCGAATCGGGTCGGCGAACCCACGGCGATCCCGGCGCACTCCTCAAGATCGCGCAGCTCGGCATAGGGGGCTCCGGCGGCAGGAACCTGCGGTTCGGAGGCTTCGCTGACTGCGGAAACCCGCGGCACCGTGCGCAGCCGTGCGATGGCGCCGGTTTGTTCGATCCCTCGCGCAATCAGCTGTGCCATCTCGCGGGTAGCGCCATGGTGGCTGTAGTACAGGACGAGAATCTCGTGCATGAGTTCAGATGTCAGGTATGGTGCCGGGGTTCCCGGCCCGATCAACGTGCAGCGCGCACCCCGGCAGGCGGTGTGTAGCGCCAGTTGCCATGCCAGGCGCGCAAAACCAGGTTCGGATACTCCGCTTTGCCCAGGCTGCCGTTGTAACGGCCCAGCGCCCTGAACAGGTCGCCGTTTTCGATATCCAGATAATGACGCAGAATCACGCAGCCGTAGCGCAGGTTCGTGCGCAGGTGGAACAGATTATGGTCGGCCGTGCCGATCAGCTTGGCCCAGAATGGCATGATCTGCATGTAGCCACGAGCACCCGCCGTGGACACTGCGTA
>JBFKCU010000155.1:0-6849 GCA_041620115.1 Burkholderiales bacterium
ACCAGTGAAACGCCCATCGCCTGAAATGAGCGTCCGGCCAGTTCCGGGCGCGCGGCGGATGCCGATGGCGGCAGGTTGTTACCGTACACATGGGAAAAACCCACGCCGCCGCGCTCGAACAGCGCGCCGCCTTCGATCAGGCGGGTGATGCCGCCCCCGCCCTGCGGCCGCTCCCAGGCATCGCGCAGGAAAACCCCGCCATCGAGCGCCGCCAGGCGATCGACGATCGCCTGCTGCAAACCGGTCAGGTATTCTTTTACAGCGCCTGTATTCATCGCGTGCCCTGGTGCGCGCCCGGCGGCAGCAGCCCGCTTACTTGCGACCCGCAACCGCGACTGCACGGTGGCCGATGTCGCGACGATACTGCATGCCGTCGAAACGGATCTGGTCGACAATCTCATAGGCGCGGCGCTGTGCCGTGCGCGTATTGTGGCCCAGCGCCGTAACACACAGCACACGACCGCCGCTGGTCACGGCGTCCTTGCCCTCCGTCGCCGTGCCGGCGTGAAAGACATGGTAGTCTTCGCCCGGTGCCGGCAAGCCCCGAATGATATCGCCTTTGCGTGGATCTTCCGGATAATTTGCCGCGGCCAGCACCACACCGAGAGCCACGCGCGGATCCCACGCCGCGCTGGCCGTGTCCAGCTTGCCGTCCAGCGCAGCCTCGAGCAGCGTAACGAAATCGCTTTTCAGCCGCAGCATGATCGGTTGGGTTTCGGGATCCCCCAGGCGGCAATTGAATTCCAGCACCTTGATCTGGCTGCCGGCACCGATCATCAGGCCCGCATACAGAAATCCGGTGTACGGGATACCGTCGGCGGCCATGCCGTTAATGGTCGGTTGGATGACTTCGCGCATGACGCGCGCATGTATTCCCGGTGTCACCACCGGCGCCGGCGAATAGGCGCCCATACCACCGGTGTTGGGACCACGATCTCCGTCCTGCAGGCGTTTATGATCCTGGCTGCTGGCGAGTGCGAGCGCATTGCGGCCATCGGCAAGCACGATGAAACTCGCCTCTTCGCCTTCAAGAAATTCTTCGATTACCACGCGCGCACCGGCAGCGCCCATTTTGTTGCCGACCAGCATCATGTCGACAGCGGCGTGCGCTTCCGCGGCATTCATCGCCACGACGACCCCTTTGCCCGCCGCCAGTCCATCGGCCTTGATGACGATGGGCGCGCCTTCGCGGTCGATATATTCATGCGCCGCAGCGGCATCGGTAAACGTCGCGTATGCCGCGGTTGGAATCCCATGGCGTGCCATGAAACTCTTGGCGAAATCCTTGGAACTCTCGAGTTGGGCAGCCTTCTGCGTCGGTCCGAAAATACGAAAACCGGCGCTGCGCACCGCATCGACCAGCCCCGCTGCAAGCGGGGCCTCGGGCCCGACCACCGTCAGCGCGATATCGTTTTTATCAATAAAATCAACGATTTGCTGATTGTTCCCGAGGGCGACATTTTCCAGCCCGTCCTCGAGCGCCGTGCCCGCGTTGCCCGGGGCGACACAGACCTTTGAAACCCGCGGCGACTGCGCAAGCCGCCAGGCCAGCGCATGCTCGCGGCCACCGCCGCCGACGACAAGTATTTTCATGACTATCGCAAATTTCTATAGATGAACAACCTGCACAAGATCCCGCCGGTGTCAGTGTCGGGGCCTGCACCCATCACGCTTGCGTCTGGTGCATGGCAAAAAATATCAGTGGCGGAAATGCCGGAACCCGGTAAACACCATGGCCATACCATGTTCGTCGGCCGCAGCGATGACCTCCTCATCCCGCATGCTGCCACCGGGCTGGATGATCGCCGTGGCACCGGCAGCGGCAACAACATCCACTCCGTCGCGAAACGGGAAAAACGCATCCGATGCGACGACCGAGTCCTTGAGCACCAGATTGGCATTCTCCGCCTTGATCGAGGCGATACGCGCTGAATCGACACGACTCATTTGTCCGGCCCCCACGCCCAGGGTCTGCCCGTTGGCGCAAAACACAATAGCGTTTGATTTGACGAACTTGGCAACGCGCCAGGCAAACAGCAGATCCGCCAGCTGCGCTTCGGTCGGTGCCTGCCTGGTCACGACCCGGAGCTGCGCCGCCGTAACATTCGCGTCGTCGGGCGATTGCACCAGCAGGCCACCGCCGATGCGTTTCAGGTCGAACCGATTGGCGCCCGGCGTCAGCGGCACTTCGAGCACCCGGATGTTGGCCTTGTCGGCAAACACCGCCAGCGCTTCCGGTGCCACTTGCGGGGCAATGACGACTTCGACGAATTGCCGCGAAATCGCCTGCGCCGCAGCCACGTCCAGCGCGCGGTTCACGGCAATGATGCCGCCGAATGCCGAGGTCGGATCCGTCGCAAAGGCCTTGTTGTAAGCGGACAAAACATCTGTCGCAATCGCCACGCCGCAGGGATTGGCATGCTTGACGATCACGCAGGCGGGCGCATCAAGCGTCTTGACGCATTCCCAGGCTGCATCTGCATCCGCAATGTTGTTATACGACAGCTCCTTGCCCTGCAACTGCCGGTACGCCGACAGGCTGCCCGCCACCGGCATCAGATCCCGGTAAAATGCGGCTTGCTGGTGCGGATTCTCGCCATAACGCAGGGTCTGCACGCGATCCAGTTGCAGGTTGAGTCTGGCCGGAAACATCGCCGGTTTGCCGTCCGGTTGCAGCGCCGTCAGATAATTGCTGATCGCACCGTCATAAGCTGCGGTATGTGAAAACGCTTTGCAGGCCAGGCGGAACCGCGTATCCGCGCCCAGCGCGCCACTGGCCGAATTCATCTCCTTGAGCAGCCCGGCGTAATCGCCGGGATCGGTAACGACAGCGACGTGCTCGTAATTCTTGGCCGCGCTGCGCACCATGGCCGGTCCACCGATGTCGATGTTCTCGATGGCGTCGGACAACGGGCAGTCGGGTCTGGCAATGGTCTGCGTAAACGGATAAAGATTGACGACCACCAGGTCGATGCCGGCGATACCCGCCTGCTGCATGGCCGCGACATGTTCCGGAGAATCGCGGCGGGCCAGCAGTCCCGCATGGATGCGCGGATGCAGCGTTTTAACACGACCGTCGAGCATCTCGGGAAAACCGGTGTAGTCGGCGACTTCCGTCACCTTGAGTCCGGCGTCGCGCAGTAGCTTCGCCGTGCCGCCGGTGGAAAGCAATGTCACACCGAAACCGGCGAGCCCGCCGGCGAACTCGACAACGCCCGTCTTGTCAGAAACGCTGATTAATGCCTGTTTGATAATGGCCATGGACGTATTTCCGAACCCTCAGCGGCGCCCATGCAGTGTGGACGTTGCCGTGTCCGCTAGAACTTGATGTTGTAGGTCTTGATCTTCTTGCGCAGCGTATTGCGGTTGATGCCCAGCATCGCTGCGGCATGCGACTGGTTGCCGCGTACCTTGTTCAGGACGGATTCGAGCAGCGGCTTTTCGACACTGCCAATCACCATGTCGTACACGCCGCAGGCCTTTTCCCCGTCCAGGTCACGAAAGTAGCCGTCGATCGCCCGGCGTACCACGCGGGCCATTTCGGTTTCATTCATCATGCTGCAAGTTCCTCCACATAGGTCAGGCGTTCGCCCAGACCCGACAGTTCTGCAAAAAATTCATTGACGGCGGCGAGTTGCTCCGCGCAGGTCTGCAACTGATTCATCCCGTGGCGAAACGCTGCGGAGCCGGCCAGCCCCTTGGTGTACCAGGAGATGTGCTTGCGTGCGACACGGACTCCCGTGTGCTCGCCGTAAAAACCGTAAAGGTCGTGCAAATGCGCAACCAGCACCCGGTGGATCTCCTCCACTGCCGGCGGCGGCAGATGCGCGCCAGTGTCGAGGAAATGGGTGATTTCACGGAACATCCAGGGCCGGCCCTGCGCCGCCCGCCCGATCATCACCGCATCCGCTTTGGTGTACTCAAGAACATGTTTAACACGTTCCGGCGTCGTAATGTCGCCGTTCGCTATGACCGGAATGCCGACTTCGGCCTTGACCGCGGCGATGGTGTCGTATTCGGCCTCGCCGGTATATCCGCACGCACGCGTGCGCCCGTGTATGGCCAGCGCCTGGATGCCGGCGCTCTCGGCGATGCGAGCGACAATACGTGCGTTGCGATGATCACGATCCCAGCCGGTGCGGATTTTAAGGGTCACCGGTACGGTGACCGCTCCGATCACGGCATCCAGTATGCGTGCGACCAGCGGCTCGTCCTTCAGCAGCGCGGACCCGGCCATCACATTGCAGACTTTTTTCGCCGGGCAGCCCATGTTGATATCGATGATCTGCGCGCCTTTGTCAACGTTGTAGCGCGCGGCATCGGCGAGCATCTGCGGATCAGCGCCGGCAATCTGCACAGAAATCGGATCAACTTCGCCGTCATGATTGGCGCGACGCAGTGTTTTCTCGGACCCCCACAGCAGGGAGTTGCTCGCGACCATCTCCGACACAGCCATGCCCGCTCCCATCGTCTTGCACAATTGGCGAAATGGGCGGTCGGTCACGCCCGCCATGGGCGCAACAATCAGATTGTTCTTCAGTTGATAGGGGCCGATACGCACCGGACTTGTTCTTGTGTGGGTCTACAGGGAAAGGGCGCCATTGTAATCAGACTGGCGCGGCGTGAAAAGGCAAATGTGCCTATTTTTTGATCAGGCGTCGCGTTCGCGCAACGATGGTGCATGGGTCGAAAACATCAGCAACACATCCAATTCGGCAAATCTATTCAAGATCAGTGTGTTTAGTTCGCATTGCTCGAACAATACTTGCAGAAAACCGGCCAAGTCGGCTCGAATCCGCCGCCGCGACAACGCACGCGCGTTGGATCAGCCGCGTGCACCGAAAGTCATGCGTCTCACCAGAAAATTTTTCAACGGCGGCACGCAACCAAGCAAAGCAAGTCCCGTACCTCGGGCGATGCGCAGCGGCAGCAGATCGTTGGAGAAAAGCTGCACCAGCGCATGTGTCATCCCGACACCGCCATAACGATCGGTTTTGCGTCGCGCCAGATACGCTTCCAACCACTCGTGCGACCCCAGGGCTGCGGCTCGCATGTTGTCCGCAAGCTGTTCGCCCAATTCCCACGCATCACGCAATCCCAGATTGAATCCCTGCCCGGCCACCGGATGCAACGTTTGCGCAGCATTCCCGATCAAGACCACGTGGTTCAGCGGCGCCTGCGAGGTACGGCGCAAGTACAACGGATAGTAGGCGCGGTTCCCGACCTCCGTGAAATCGCCGACGCGGGACCCGAACTGGACTCGCAGCTCCGCCAGAAACTGCGCCGGGGCCATTGTGCACAACAGCCGGGCACGGTCGGGCGTCGTGGTCCATACGAGCGCCCAGCCGTCGGCATCCGGCAACAATGCCAGCGGACCGTCGCGCGTGAACCGCTCATACGCCGTATTGTTATGCGGGCGCTCACTCACAACGCGCGCGGTGACTGCGCATTGCTGATAATCGACAGCGGCTGCGACCGGCGTCGTGCCGCCGTCTGCGACGACTGCGAGGTGCGCCGCCAGTTCGCAGGTCTGCCCGCGAAACGCGTATTCGACGCGCGCGGGGTCTCCGCCATGCCAGGCGCTTACCTGCGCCCCGGTGAGGCGCTCTGCCGGCGTATTCGCCGCAGCCTGCGCCAGCGTCTGCGCAACACAACCATAATCGACGACATAGCCGAGTTCGGGCAGGCCCGCTTCCGCCGCATCGAGGCCAACGCGGCCAAAACCGCCATGCTGAGACACATGGATGCGGCGTATCGGTGTGGCCGTCATGGCCAGTTCAGGCCAAACACCCAGGCGTTCAAGTATTAGACGGCTGCCGTACGACAGGGCCAGCGGGCGGGCATCCCCGCTGACGCTGGCGCGCGCTTCAAACTGCACCACCTGCAGATCCGTGCCGCGCAGCGCCAACGCCAGCGCGCTGCCTACGGGTCCGCCGCCGATAATGGCGATATCAGCCGATTCAGGCATGGCGTTCGCGCATCAGCGACTCGATATCCGCGACGGATTTCGGCGCACTCGCGCTGAGGATCTCGCAACCCTGCGCCGTGACCAGCGCATCGTCTTCGATACGCACGCCGATATGAGCAAACATATCCGGCACATCGAGCCCCGGCCGGATGTAACAGCCGGGCTCCACGGTGAGCACCATTCCCGGCCGCAGCTCACGCCAGGCACCATCGACTTTGTATTCACCGGCATCGTGCACGTCGAGCCCGAGCCAGTGACCGGTGCGGTGCATGTAGAACTGCTTGTAGGTCTCCTGCTCCAGCACTGTCGCCAATGGTCCTTTGACCAGCTTGAGGTCGATAAACCCCTGCGCCAGCACCGCCACCGCCGCATCGTGCGGTTCATTCCAATGCGCCCCCGGTCGCACAGCGGCAATTGCCGCGGCCTGTGCAGCGAGCACCAGCTCGTAGATCGCACGTTGCGGGCCGCTGAACCGCCCGTTCACAGGAAAGGTACGCGTGATATCGGAGGCGTAACCGTCAAGTTCGCAGCCGGCGTCGATCAGCAGCAGATCGCCATCCGCAAGCACGCCGTTGTTCTCGACATAGTGCAGCACGCACGCGTTTGCACCGGCAGCAACGATCGGCGTGTATGCAGGCGCCTGTGCGCCATGGCGGCGAAACTCATGCTGCAAAACCGCCTCGATCTCATATTCGGCGACGCCGGGACGTGCCGCCTGCATTGCGAGGCAGTGTGCAGCGCCGGAGATTAGGCCAGCGCGACGCATCAACGCCTGTTCGTGCCCGTCCTTGAGCAAACGCATGTCGTCGATCAGGCGGTGCACATCGCGGATCTCTCCGGGCGCCGCAATTCCACTGCGCGCACGGTTGCGCACCGCGTTG
>JBFKCU010000156.1:0-6730 GCA_041620115.1 Burkholderiales bacterium
CGGCTCGCTGTTCACCAACGGCCGCGTGTGCAGGGACTACGCGCGCGTCGCCGAGGCGGCGCTTAAATCAGGCTGGGAATTCGTCGGCCATTCCTGGGACCAGCAGCCGACCCATGTCGAGAAAGACCAGCGCGCGATGATTCGACGCACGGTGAAGGAGATCAAGTCATTCACCGGCAAGGCGCCGGTGGGCTGGCTGTCGCCGGGACTGACCGAGACGCTGTACACCCCGGACTACCTCGCCGAGGCCGGCATCAAGTACATCGCCGACTGGCTGGTCGATGACGAGCCGGTGCCGGTCAAGACCGCGCATGGCAACGTGCTGGGCATGCCGTATTCGCTGGAACTCAATGACATCGCAATGATGATGGTGCAGCATCACGCGGCGGCGGAATTTGAATCGCGCTGCGCCGACCAGTTTGAACGGCTCTACGAAGAAGGCAAGACCCGCGCCAAGATCATGGCCATCGCGCTGCATCCGTACATCTCCGGCGTGCCGCACCGGATCAACACCGTCGAGCGCGTGTTCCGCAAACTGCGCAAGGAAAAGGGCGTGGTGTTCTGGAGTGGGGAGCAGATCATGAAGTGGTATGCGAAAGCGGCAACGGTGAAGGCGACAGCGAAAGCGAAACGGTAGGGGCAAGAGGGAAAATGCCTTTGAAATCAGCATCCAATCAGTGTCGGATCGTAAAAAAATATTAATAAAATCAATTAGTTAAGACCACACTGGCGGCGCTGCTAAACAGCATGCATGGCATGTCCCGCGTTGTTCGCTTATTGTTCCATGACCAACCTGGAGTAACGATTGAAAGCACACATAGCGTCAGTGTTGCGCGAAGCGCGATCGGCCCTGGATCTGCTGTTGCAGAATCAGGCTGCACTGGATGCGATCGAGCGGGCCGCAACCGTGCTGATCGACGTGTTTGAACGCAAGGGGCGCGTCTACACCTGCGGTAATGGCGGTTCCATGTGCGACGCGATGCATTTCGCCGAGGAACTGACCGGCCGCTACCGTGGCGACCGGGCGGCATTGGCGGCGACAGCGATCAGCGATGCGGGCCACCTCACCTGCGTCGGGAACGATCTGGGCTACGAGCAGGTCTTTTCGCGCTACGTCGAGGCGCACGGGCGCACGGGGGATTGCCTGGTCGCGCTCAGCACCAGCGGTACCAGCCGGAACATCATCCGGGCCGCGGAAGCGGCCCGCCCTCTGGGCATGAGCGTCATCGTGCTGAGCGGCAGGCCCAGCCCTGTGCTGGAGAACCTGAGCACCGTATACGTGTGCACGCCGGGCGGGGCTTACGCCGATCGCGTGCAGGAACTGCACATCAAGGTGCTGCACATTCTGATCGAGCTCATCGAGCGCCACTTTTTCCCGCAGAATTACGCGGACGCATCGAAGTAAGAATCAAGCGGCGGGCCCTGTGCGCCTGACCGCACGGTTCAACACAGGGAGGAGCAATGGGCAATCGGGTACGGCTGGGATTTCTGACGCCTTCGTCCAACACGTCGCTGGAGCCGCTGACGTTCGAAATGCTCAGGGGGCTGCCGGAAGTGTCCGCGCATTTCGGGCGTTTCCGCGTGACGGAAATCTCCCTGAAGGAAGCCGCACTCGGCCAGTTCGATAACCGCAAGGTAATCGAGGCTGCGCAATTGCTGGCTGATGCCAGGGTGGATGTGATCGCCTGGAACGGCACTTCAGCCGGATGGCTGGGCCTGGAGGCCGATGTGGTGCTGTGCCGCGAGATCACAGCGGCGACCGGCATCCCGGCGACGACCTCGACGCTGGCACTGCAGGAGGTCATGAAGCGCGCGGGCCAGCGCACCCTGGGCATGGTGGCACCCTATCTCGACGTCGTGATGGAAAAAATCATTCCCAATTTCGGCAAAGGCGGCATGGACATCATTGCCGAGCGCCACCTGAACATTTCGGTGAACTGGGATTTCTGCCAGGTCGGCGAGGACGAGCTCACGCGCATGGTGCGCGAGACGGCGACGAAGAAGCCCGACGCGATCACCACCTACTGTACCAACCTGCATGCGGCGCACCTGGTGCCGCAGTGGGAGGCTGAGACCGGCATTCCGGTTTACGATTCGGTGACCACGGCGGTATGGCAGTCGCTGATCATGGCCGGCGTGGATGCGCGGCGCGTGAAAGGCTGGGGCCGCGTGTTCGAACTGCAATAGATCGCAGGCAGCGGAGTGACATGGAACCCTTTGATCTGGTGATACGCGGCGGCACGGTGGCTACGGCCGCCGATACGGCAGTGTGCGACATCGGCGTGCGCGACGGGCGCATCGTGGCACTGGGCGCGGACCTGCCACGGGGCGAGCGCGAGATCGACGCGCACGGCCGCATCATCACGCCCGGCGGCGTGGATGCGCATTGCCATCTCGACCAGCCGATGCCGGAGCCTATGGTCATGGCCGACAATTTCGCGAGCGGCTCGACGTCTGCGGCCTGCGGCGGAACCACCACCATCATTCCGTTTGCGGCACAGGAAAAGGGGCAGGGGCTGATGGCGGCCGTGGATGACTATCACCGCCGCGCCGACGGGCAGTCGCTGGTGGACTATGCCTTCCACCTCATCGTCACCGATCCCACCGGGACCGTGCTGCGCGAGGAACTACCGGAGCTCATCCGATCGGGCTACACCTCGTTCAAGATCTACATGACCTACGACGATCTGAAGCTCAACGACCGGCAGATCCTCGACGTGCTGGCATTGGCGCGGCGTGAAGGCGCGATGGCGATGATCCATGCGGAAAACGCGGACTGCATTGCCTGGCTCACCGATACGCTGGAGCAGGCCGGCATGGACGCACCGAAATACCACGCCACGTCACGCCCGCCGGTGGTCGAGCGAGAGGCGACGCACCGCGCGATTTCGCTGTCGGAGCTGGTGGATGTGCCGATCCTGATCGTCCATGTCTCCGGCGGCGAAGCCGCTGATCAGATCCGGCGCGCGCAGGGGCAGGGGCTGAGAATCTACGCCGAGACCTGCCCGCAGTATCTGTTCCTCACGGCGGAGGACCTGGACCTCGAGGGCTACGAGGGCGCGAAATGCGTGTGCAGTCCGCCGCCGCGCGACCGGGCGCACCAGCAATCCGTATGGGACGGGCTGGTCTCCGGCGTGTTCCAGGTATTTTCCTCCGACCATGCGCCGTTCCGTTATGACGACGCGCGCGGCAAGAAGCCCGGAGGCAAGGCGGTGCCCTTTCGCCATATCCCCAACGGCATCCCCGGACTCGAGACCCGGCTGCCGCTGCTGTTCTCGGAAGGCGTGGGCAAGGGACGCATCGACCTCAATACCTTCGTCGCATTGACGGCGACCAATCCTGCGAAGATTTACGGCCTGTATCCGCGCAAGGGCACGATTGCAGTGGGCAGCGACGCTGACCTCGTGATCTGGGATGCCGAACGCGAACTCACGATCACCAACGCGATGCTGCATCACCAGGTAGATTACACGCCGTACGAGGGCATGAAGATCAAGGGTTGGCCGCTGCTGACTTTCTCACGCGGGGAGGTGGTTTATGGCGAAGGCCGGCCACAGGGCCAGCGTGGTCGCGGGCAGTTTTTGAAATGTGAGTTGCCGCAGCCGGCGAGGCCACGCAGCAGGTTCTGACCGCTGCCCAACAGAGGGCTAGCCGAGCAGTGCGAAGAGTTCCTCGCCCAGTTCCCGGCGGTATTTGTCCGTCACCGGCTTCACCACCTCGACAAACGCCTGATGCTCGGCCGCGGTTAGAGTCACGACTTCGTTTTCGGCGGGATCCAGCCGCTGCAGCATCTCCTCGTCTTCCGCTGCCGCGAGCCGGCGCTGCAGCACGGTGGCTTCGTCCGCTGCTTCATTGACTGTCTGCTGCACATCGGCAGGCCAGGTGTCGTATTCCGCGCGGTTCACCATCAGGCAGGCGACGCCGAAGACGTGGCCGGACAGGGTGATGTAGCGGTGGTACTTGTGGACATTGAAGTTGACGATGTTGGTCAGCGGATTGTCCTGGGCCTGGAAGCGATCGCCGGCGATCTGCTCAAAAAAAATCTTGATGTCCTCGGCGATGGGTTCGAAGCCCATCAGGCGCAGCGATTCGCCCTGCAGCGCGCTCATCTGGTGGCGGATGCGGATGCCCTTGCAGTCGGCGGGGGTGCGGATGGGGCGGACCTTGTTGCTGAAATGGCGGAAGCCGTTGTCCCAGTAGGCGAGCAGGCGGTAGGGTGACCGCAGCAGCAGGTGATCTCGCAGGTGTTTTCCCAGCCTGCCGTCGAGGGCGCGGTAAGCTGCGGGCCGATCGCGCATCAGGAAGGGCAGATCGAAGATCTTCAATTGCGGCACCCACTCGGTGAAGCGCAGCGACGAGATGTAGCACATCGACAGTTCGCCGTTCTTGACCATGATCGGGAGGTCGCCGGACTTGCGGCCCAGTGCGAGCACGTCGGACACGAACTGGAAGTCGACGCGGTCGCCGAGTTTCGCTTTCAATACTTCGCCGAAGCGCTCGCAGGCACGCGTGTGGATGGAGGCGGGTTTCTGGTAGCCGCCGAGGCGGATGGTGATGGGTTTCATGGCACAGGTTTCATAAAGTGGATGTCGTGGTGCAGCGGCAGGCGTCATGCTATAGGCAATCGGCGGCGGGGTGTGTCAAAGTAATGGCTGCAGCTTAAGGCGTCCAGATCGTGACGCGCCTATTCCCGGAGGAGGCACACATGCAGGTCAAAGGCATACATCACACCAACATCGGCTGTCGTGAAAGCGATCTGCCGGCGATCGAAAAATTCTACTGCGACGGACTTGGCTTGAAGGTCGGGCCGCGGCCGGATTTCCCCAACAAGGGGTTGTGGCTGTATTGCGGCGATCATCCGCTGATCCATGTCGTGTCACGCTTCAAGTCCGACTGGCCGGGGCCCGATGACAAGTTGAGCGGCTACGACCACACGGCGTACGCGGTGACCGGCGTGGAGGAATTCCGCAAGCGGCTGAAGAAGCTCAACGTCAAGTTCGACGAACAGAACGTGCCCAATGCCGGCTTCCAGATGTTCATGCGCGACCCGGTGGGCAACAAGGTGGAGCTCAATTTCCCTAACGAGGAAGTGCCGGATGAAGTTGCCAGCGGCACGCTGTCGGCGCTGCAGTTTCCGGACCAGGCCGGCAGGAAGTGACCGGATGGCGCGCTGCGCCTCACCCGAATAATAAGGTAAGCCATTGAAATTATTGACATTTATTGCAGACAACCGGGTGCGCCCCGGCGTCATCGACGGTGGCCGCGTGGTGGATCTGATGGCGGCCGGCCTGCCGGTTACGGAAACCGGTGATCTGATGCGCATCGTGCGCGGCGGTGACGCCATGCTCGAGCGCGTGATGGCCGCAATTGAAAGCCCGGACCGGCATTCATTCGACCTCGACGACGTCAGCGTCATTGCGCCGCTGTTCGTGCCACCGAAGATCGTCGCGGTGGGACTGAACTACACCGATCACTGCGAAGAGGCCGGGCTGCCGCTGCCCAAGGAGCCGGTGCTGTTCAGCAAGTTCACCAGTTCCGTGGTCGGGCCGTATGCCGACATCAGCTGGCCGACCGACATCATCAAGGAGGTGGATTACGAGGTCGAGTTGGGCGTGGTCATCGGGCGCCGCGGCCGCAACATCAAGGAAGAGCAGGCGCTCGACTACGTCTGCGGCTATACCGTGGTCAACGACGTCACCGCACGCGACCTGCAGTTCGCCGGCGACCGGCAGTGGGATCGCAGCAAGTCGCTCGATACCTTCTGCCCGTGGGGTCCGTACATCGTCACGCGCGACGAAATCGAGGATCCGCAGAACCTCGAGCTGCGCACGCTGGTCAACGGCAAGGAAATGCAGAAATCCAACACCAAGAACATGATTTTCACCATCAGCCAGATCATCGCCTACGCCTCGCGCGGCACTACGCTGATGCCCGGCGACCTGATCCCCACCGGCACGCCGTTCGGCGTCGGTTACCTGCGCAAGCCGCCGGTGTTCCTCAAGCACGGCGACGTGGTCGAGTGTTCGGTGGAGAAGGTCGGCAAGCTCGTCAACAAAGTGAATCTGGAATAGCGCATCCGCAACAGGTCGGCATCGGCGAATCCGGACACCTGAATCCGGGCGCCAGACAAGGGAGGAGGCAGTGGCAATGAAACTCTGGTATCAAAGCATGTCGCGGCAGAAGGCCTGGGGGCATTACAACGTCGCGCTGCGGCGCATCCTCGACCGGGTGAAGGATCCGGACACCGAGATCGAGGTGCACGGCATCACCAAACGCGGTGGCCTCGCCGACCAGTTTCATTATCTCGATTACCTGGAGTCGGGCGAGGTGATGGAGAACGTGCACACCGCGACGAAACGCGGCTTCGACGCCTTCCTCATCGGCAACATCGGCGATCCGGGATTGCAGATGTGCCGCGAGATCACCACCATGCCGGTGCTCGGGCTGTGCGAGACCGCACTGCATACCGCGTGCATGATGGGACAGAATTTTTCGCTGGTGACCATCAATGAAAAGTTCACGCCGCGCATCATCGACAACGTGCACCGCTACAAGCTCGAGCGGCGGCTGCGCGCAGTGAACCGCATGACCATCGACCGCATCAACGACCTCGATGCGGGCTTCACCAATGCCGCGGCGCGCAAGCGCATTTTCGACCAGTTCATGAAAGCCGCCAACGCCAACGTCGATGAAGGTGCGGAGGTCATCATCGCCGCGGGCGGGGTGGTGA
>JBFKCU010000157.1:0-6709 GCA_041620115.1 Burkholderiales bacterium
CAAGGTGACCAGTACCTTGATGACGCTCCTCAAGGATAACATCAAGGAACTCGAGGGCATTGACGTGACCGTCACTCCACAACCTCTGGACAGGGTCGGAGTGGTGACAAACAAGCTGAGCCTGCACCTTTATCACGTGGTGGAGGATGGCTACTACAAGAATGCCCCAGGGCCAGGCAACGACCGCACCCGGGAGCGGCCGCAAGCAAAGCGGCATGCTTTCCGGTCAAATACGCGATTTTAAAGGCGATTTTCGCGCCGCTGTGACGTCTATTAATTCGCTGGTCGAAAAACTGCGTCAGGATCCAATGGTGGAAACTGTGCGCATTGTGCGACTGCCGCTGAACGCGAGCCCGACGATCGCGCTGAGCGGCAATACCGCCGATAATCCGGCACAAGCCGGGACCGCGGAGTTCAAGCTGATCGTCGTCCTGAGGCCGCCGGCATGAACACCGACGAACTCAAAGCCTTGCGCGGACCGCTGATTTTTCTGGTGCTGATCCTGGCGATCGCTAGTGGCGGCATTTATTACACTTACTTGCTGCGTCAACAGGCGCAGGCTTTATTGGTGCAGCAGCAGGGTCAGTTGCGCGAAGCCGAGATGCGCATGCAGCGCTCCGGTGATGAGGAAGCCATCATCATCCAGTACGTCGAGAAGTATCGTCAGCTGCAGCGATCGGGCTTCGTCGGCGACGAACAGCGTATCAACTGGCTCGACGGATTGCGTGTAGCCAACGAGCGAACAGATCTGTTCGGAATAAACTACGAAATCGGCGTGCAGCAGCCATACGCCTATGCGACCGAGCTCAATCCGGGGCAGATCAGTCTGCGGCAATCAGTCATGAAACTTGATTTCCGCCTGCTGCACGAAGGCGATCTGTTGCGCTTTTTCGAAGCACTGAGAACACAGGATGCGGGGCTGTTTCACCTTGATCGCTGCCTGTTGCGTCGCACTGAAACCAGCGGTGTCATCAGCTTCCAGCCGAATCTCTCCGCCACCTGCGATTTGATCTGGATCACAGCGACGCCTACTGTTGCAGGAACTGGGGTACGTCCATGAAAATGGTACTTATAGTCCTGTTGCTGGCATTCACGCCTCTGGTGCACGCAGCTGAACCCATCGGACGCATTTTTTTCACACCCCAAGAACGCGCCCTGCTGGATTCCCTGCGTACCCAGCGCGCTGTCGCGATCAAAGTGCGTAAAGAACCGATTCCCGAATTCGTCACCTACAATGGAATCGTGCGCCGCAGTGATGGCCAGGCAACGGTGTGGGTCAATGGCGAACTCCTGACCGAAGCGGGGCTGCGCGAGAAGCAGTCCATCATCGGCCGCATCGGCCGCAATGGGCAGATTCTGCTCCAGACACCACAGGCCGCAGGCACGGCACAGGTACGCTTGAAGGTTGGCCAGAGTGCGGAACTGCTGTCTGGAAGGGTCGAAGAGTTATACGCGACTCAGGTGACGGAGCCCGCATCCAAGTCGAAGCAGACGCCCGAGTCCCAGCCCGCCCCTGCAGATAAATCAGAAACTCAGAGACCGGAACCAGGGACGGCGGCGACGACTCCTGCCGCCGCAACGCCCGCATCCAAGGAAATCCCCCCCGAATTACTGAAAGCTCTGCGGGAAGCAGCAGCCCGTAACAACCCAGGAACACCAGCCATCACGGAAAATCCTCAGCCTCCGCGTCGCCCCTGACATTGCGTCGACTCATGGCAAGAAACAGTAACTTATTGTTTTTAAATGGATTTATCTCGAGGCAACGTGGCGTGGCAGCGATGGCAACCATGCTTTTGTTGCTCGTGACTGGCATCGTTGCCGCCACCTTTTATTTCGCGAACACCACGCGTGCTCAACTCGCGTCCGATCAGGTCTCCGCTGCCGCTCTGGCACAAGCCAGGGACGCGCTAATCGGCTATGCGGCGGCGGTTAACACCTCCGGTTTGCCCGGAGTGCCGCCGCCGCCCAACCCCCGGCCAGGCGAACTGCCGTGTCCGAACAGGACCACGCTGGCCGACGGCACGCCCAGCGGCATCGCCACCACGCCTTGCAGCACGCTGGCGACTCGTATTGGTTGGCTGCCATGGAAAACCCTCGGGCTACCACCGTTGCGCGATGGTTCCGGCGAATTCCTGTGGTACGCGGTATCCAACGGATTTCAGAACAATCCCCGCAGCGGGGTGCTGAACAGCGATACGCCGGGCGACTTCAACATCAAGATCCGTACCACCGGCGCCACCGACCAGAGCAACGTCATCGCAGTGGTGTTCGCGCCCGGCAGCGTAACCGGCGCACAGATCCGCGATTCCACCATCGCGCCGTGCAGCACGACCGGAACCAGCATCCAGCGCAATCTGTGCGCGGCAAATTATCTGGAAGGCGAAAATGCCGATGCGGCCAACAACGATTTCGAAACCGACCCCACCATCAATTCGCGCCAGACCATCACCGCGTTCAATGATCGCGTGCTCCCGGTCACTGGTGACGCTTTGTTTTCCGTAGTCAATGCACGGGTGGCCAGAGAGGCCATCAATGCGGTGGAAAGTTATCGCACAGCCAATTCGTATTATCCTTTTGCGAACGCGTACGGCAGTGCTGCGCCTTACTACTGTAATCCCGGCATCAACAGGGCGCGATTCCCGATCACCACAGTGGGCGGGACCTGTGGGCAAGCCGCCTGGCCCGCAAACACACTCCCTGCATGGTTCAGCGAAAACAACTGGAACCTGGTAACACACTACGCCATATCAAAAGCCTGTGGCCAGCTCGGCCTGCCATTTGGCCTGGATGCATTCGTCGGTCCAGCTCTTTGCGGGTTGCCGGGAAATCTGGGCTTCGTGAACGCGGTGCTCGGTTTTTTTGGCCTCAATTTCACTGATGAGCCGCTGAGCGTAGCGGGCGTGGCGGGCGGTAGTGACACGCGCGTACTCGTCATCGTGTCCGGTCGCGCACTCGGCGCCCAGGTTCATCCCTGTGCTGCACCCGGTCAGTGCATCGAGGACGCCGCGAACAGCGACGGCGATGTCAACTACATCAAGCCTTCCCGCCCGCCGGTCAGCAACGACCGGATGGCACTGTGCAGTCCCAGTGTCACTTGCCCTGCCGTACCGTAGCGATGAGGTTCAAATTGACCCGAAACTCCTGCCACCCGAAACAAACGCCATCGCGACTCACCCGGCATCCGGACATGGTCGCGACACGCCGCGCTAATCGCGGCTTCACGCTGATCGAGATTGCGGTAGCCCTCTTCATCATTACGCTGATCCTCGGCAGCATCCTCGTTCCGCTGGGCACACAGGTTGCACAGAAACAAATCAGCGACACGCAAAAAACGATGGAGGACATCAAGGAGGCGCTGATCGGTTTTGTCGCAGCAAACAGCTACCTGCCGTGCCCGGATACAACCGGCGACGGCGTGGCTGATCCCAATGCGCCCGGCGTCTGCCCCAATGCCGAAGGCTTCATTCCCTGGGTTACGTTAAACGTGGCGCGAGGCGACTCTTGGGGAAACCGCTTTCGTTATCGGATTGCTCCTGAATTCACCAACACCCCCGCCGCCGGCGCCTGCGCGACCAGTGACGGCCGTGTGGGCTTGTGCGATAGCGGCAATATCACGATTAACACCCGCAACTCGACGACAAAAGCGGTGCAGATTCTGGTAAGCAATGCCGCTGCCGTCATCGTCTCGCACGGAAAAAATGGCTACGGCGCGACTTCGATCGAGGGCAGCGCGCAGGCTGCCGTCCCAGGAGCAAACACAGACGAAACGACAAACGCTACGCCTGCAACGGTATCGTTCATGACAAGGACTGCCACGGCTGTCAGCTCGACCTGTAGCGACACGGTTGCGGGGCAGTCCTTTTGCGAGTTCGACGACATCGTCACTTGGATTTCTGCTTATACCGTATTCAATCGCATGGTTTCGGCCGGCCGCCTGCCCTAATCCGCACGCGCAAGTTCGAAACACACGTTACCGTGTCGGTTTTTCACCAGTTCCAGCTTGTAACCCGAGTGTCGAGCAAACGTCGCCGCCTGGAACAACCCCACGCCTAAACCGCTGTCCGACGCGACCGGCGCATGCAGGATTTGCATTGCGACATCCGCTGGAACCGGTTCCCCGTCGTCGCATACACGCAGCAGCGGTCCTGATCCCAGAATTACCCTGACCCAGACCGTTGCGCCCCGCACACTTTTGTATAGCGCGTTTTCGATCAGCGTATCGACGGTACTGTCGAAAAGTTCCGCAGGTAAATGCATGCCGGCAATGTCACCCTCGGTCTCGAATATCACCGTCCGGCCCGCGTATCGGGCCGACACTGCCTGCCACCAGACGGTTGCATCAACATCATTGCCGGTTACGGTTTCCGGCGATTTGAGTTTTTCCAGTGTCGCCCCCAGGCGCTGCGTGATCTGCGGCAACTGCCGCTGGACCAGGGCGCGGAAAGCGATGTCATCGGCGGCCCGCATTTCCGCCGCCACGCACAGCGAGCGCAGCGACTGCAGCAGGTTCTTGATGTCGTGCGTGAGACGAGCGCCAGTCTGGTAAATGGCCTGCGTATACGCCGATTGCTGTCGCCGCTGTTCCTGGCGCTGGGCCTCGTAGAAATGGCCGATCATCTGCATCAGCAGATTCATATGCAGCAAAATCGCGGGCGAACACGGTGTGCTGGAGTACATGGTCACGACAAGATCACCAGTCGAATACGATTCGGCATTCGCCGTTTCATTACCCACAGCGCCGGTCGAAATCTTGGTGGCCCACGCAAACCCGCTGACCCAGGGCAAATCGAGAAGATCCGACAGCGCAATTCTCAGAAACCGTTCAGGATGCGTTTCATTCTGCGCCAGCCTCGCCAGACGACGCATGCGCTGCTCAAACGGCAGCCCCAAACCGAGCAGATAACGCGACAGCAGGGTGCGTATGCCGGAAACGCCCTCGCGCGGATTCCATAACCACGACAGCCCAACCAGAACCAGGGCAATGACCATCAGCGTTTGTGCGAGGCCCAGCAAGTACTCGCCGTGCGAAACCTGCTGGATAACGAAGCTGCCCAGGGCCAGGGCCACCACCAGCAAGAACAACACGACGCTGTAAAACAGGTCGACAATCACCGGGTCATTCTGCTTACCCCGGTCCCCGGGTATGGCCAGAATCACCAGCGGTAGCAATGGCAGGCCATAGCGCACAAAAACGGTCGCCCCGGGCTCAATGACATAATCGGCGAATACGTGCGGCACCACCCACATCAGCAACATTGCAATCAGATACACCGCGGCCAGTATCGATACAATCCGGCCGTTACGTGCACTGGATCCCGGCACGCCGCCGCCAATCAGGCTGAATAACACGGCAATCCAGGTTGCAATCAGCCACCAGTTGCCGAAGACGGCGAAAAGCAACCCGATGCCGAGCACCAGGATTGCCCTGACCGCCGGGACCTCACTCTCGCCGCGCCACACCGGCTGCCAGATCAGGAACAAACCGAAATGTGCCAGCAGCAAGCCACGTCCCCACCATTCGCCTGCACCCCAGACAATAGCGCCGTACAGTGTGAGCAACATGGCTGCCAGCAGCGGGTTCAGAAACCGAGTTGATGCGGCGGCAGCCACGCTGCCGCCGGAACCTGCTTTCACCTCGGAATTCAGCAAATCATCAGACATCGCGATTGGCTATACTGTTGTCATTTTGGAGGTCGGCCCCGCAAGTGCATATTCTGACTATCAGCAAGTACACAGTCATCGAAGCGATCCGCACCCGCGTACCGGCGATGGCGCTGCTGATCCTCATCATCCTGCTCGGCGCCAGCCTCTTCATCCGCGAACTAGCCATTACCGAAACCGCCCGGTTCCAGACCGGCTTCTATGCAGCGGCGGCGCGGGTTTGCGCGGTATTCATCGCCGGCATGTATGTGCTGTCCAGCATCTCGCGCGAATTCAACGACAAGGGCCTTGATGTCCTGCTCGCCATTGATGTGCCGCGCTCGCATTATATCTGGGGAAAACTGACGGGTTTCATGCTGACCGCCCTGATGATCGCGGCGATCGTCGCGCTGCCCCTCTGGGCGCTGGCGCCGGCGACTGCAGTCGGGATATGGACCGTGTCGCTCGCCGTCGAACTCGCCCTGATCGTTGCCTTGTCGCTGTTCTGCATTATCACCTTCAATCAGCTGTTACCCGCCGCCGCGTTCGTCGCCGCATTCTATCTGCTCGCCCGCAGTCTGACCGCAATGCGTCTGATGAGCAGCAATCCCGTTACCGGACAGGATACGCTGTCGCACCAAGTGACCCGCGGACTGGTGGAAGGCATGGGCTACCTGGTGCCCGCGCTCGACGGATGGACCGAAACTGTGTGGCTGGTTGACGCAACGCCCGGTCTGGTGGCACTACTGCCGATCATTGCGCAGGGCGCCCTCTATATCGCGTTGCTCGCAGCGGCAACGTTGTTTGATTTTCACCGCAAGAGCCTGTAATTGGTCAAGTTCACGGGCATGACAGACGAACGCACGCTGCGCGCGGTACCACCGGCCGTGAGCTTCATGCTGGCCATCGCGCTCTCGCTGCAACTGCTCTGGCACGGCTTTGAGCCCGCCCCGACCGCGCACGCCGAAGCGCTGCCCCCTGCGCCGGACACGGCGGTGTTGCGTGCGGTCAGCTTCGGCGAGTCCGTCGTCGCAGCGCAACTGCTGGTGATATACCTGCAGGCGTTCGA
>JBFKCU010000158.1:0-6695 GCA_041620115.1 Burkholderiales bacterium
GCCGCCTTCGCCGGACCGCCGCGGGCCCAGCCGAACAGGGCATTGCACAGGTCGTTGATGTAGTCGCCGACCCTCGACACCTGCAGGAATGCCGCAAAGGTCACGAACAGGATGATGTACGAAGACGACACCTGCGTCGTCACACCGAAAATCCCGTACTCGCTGTAGATGTAGGTAAAGAAACGGTCGGGCGCAAAGCCCTTGTGCTCGAGCACCCCCGGCATCCATTGGCCGACAAAGGAGTACAGAATGAAAATGCCCGCGATGATCGGCAATGCCAGGCCGGAGGTGCGGCGCGCGAACTCCAGCACCAGTAGCGTGCCCATCAGCCCCACCACCACGTCGCCGGTGGTGAACTGCGCGCCGGCGCGGAACAACAGGCCATCGAGTTCAATCGTGATGTACACCGCGCAGGCGATCGACGCCAGCACCAGGCCCCAGTCGTACCAGGGCACGCCGTGCTTTGCTGCGCGCCTGAACGGGGCGTAGAGAATGAATCCCAGCGCACCACCCCAGCCCACGTGTATCGCTCGGAACAGCAAAGGCTCCAGCGAATAAACATTGAGTACATAGAGGTGAAACACGGTAAAGCCCACGCAGAGCACCGCGAGCAGTATGACCTCCCAGCGGTGCAGAATGCGCTTGTTCCCGCTGAATTCCTCATCCGCCATGGGCGGCTTGATGACTTCTTCGATGTCTACATCATTGGTTTTCTGACTGCTCACGCCGGACTCCTCCAGGCAAAACAAAACCGCACTGGACCATCACGGCGCAGTGCGGTTGTTTCAGACAATGATCCGCTCAGCCCTTGTATTCGGGCGGAATCAGATTCTTGGGTACGTTAATGCCTTTTTCGCGGAAATACCGGATCGCGCCGGGATGGAACGGCAGGAAACCGTTGCGGTTCCAGTTCTCCAGCAGCGTTTCCTTGGCTGCTGCATGGCCTTTGACCATCTGTCCGTTGTTTTCCAGCACGGCTTTCACCACCGCATAGACCAGGTCTTCAGGCACATCCTTGTTGGCAATGGCGAAGTTATAGAGGCCGACGGTCCTGTGATCTTCGGTCTGCTGCTTGTAGGTGCCTTTGGGAATCAGCGAATCCGACAGTTCGGGCAACGCCGCCTTGACCTTTTTGAGCTCATCGGGCGTAAACGTGAAGAAGCGCACCTTGTTGGTGGTTTCCAGTTCCGAATAGGCTGCAATCGGCACACCCGCGCAGAACGGGAACGCATCAATCAGGCCGTCCTGCAGATTGGACGCCATGTCCGAGGCCTGCCCGTTGCGGATGGTGGTGTCTATGCCCAGCGCCTTGAAGAACAGCGGGAAATAGGTGCCGCAGGTGCCGGCACGCGGGCCCACGCCGGACTTCTTGCCGGCGAGATCGGCTACCGATTTGATGCCCGTTTTCTCCAGCGTGACGAAATGAAACGGGGTGTCATACATCGGGAACATCGCGCGGATGTTGCTGTACTTCTTGCCCTTGGTCCAATCGCCCTTGCCTTCCCAGGCCTGCAGTGCAACGCCCATGGTCGCCATGCCGAAATCGATCTGCTTGGAATCGGTCAGGATGATGTTCTGGTTCGGGCCCTGCGTCTGCTGGGTGCTGATGTTGGTGCCGATTTTCTCGTTGACCAGGCTCGCCCACACCTGACCATAAACGAAATACGTGCCGCCCACCGACGCCGTGCCCAGCGTCAGGTTGCTCGGCCACTTGGGATTCGGTTGTGCCGCATGGACACCCGAGACCAATGCCAGCCCGGTAACCGCAGCAAGCGCCAGCCTCACTACATTCGCAACTCTCATGTTCTTCATCCTCAAAAATTTGAACGGTTTTTGGACGCCCTCTGGCCGGACGCCGGGGACGCTTTCTTAATCGGGTAGACAACCTGAATCAGGTTAGCAAAGACCCCTGCTTTAAGCAATCGGGACCGAGGCATTCCCGTCGCCAATACTCAATCCGGAGTCCATACCGGCAACAGCCCGGTTTCGTGCGGCTCCGGCTGGACTGCCACATCCACCCCCAGCCCGGGCACTGCAGCAAGTGCGTCGCCAATCAGCAAGAACGGCAAACGATCGCGAATCCACGGCGGCAGTCCCGCCTCCTGCAGCAGGTTGCGCACCGTCCGGCGGCGCCCGCCGGCACGCAAACGCAAGGTCTCGCCGCCCCGGCGCACCCGCACGGACAGCGACACGGCCTGCAACGCCCGCGCGGCAATACCCTGGCCTTTCCGCCGCGCCAGGCGCAAGGATCCGCCCAGCTGCGGCAGCGCCAGCGTGCCACGCCCGTCCCAGGTCACTTCGAACAAGGGATCCAGCTGCGGCAGCGCCCGCACGATGTACAGGTCCTTGCGAAACCGCCGCAGTTCGACACCTCCCCCTACGTTGACGCAGACGCGGCCATCATTGCGCGCCGTCGTGGCCTGGCGCAGCAACTCGTCCAGACGATCCGCGTCGGGCATGATGACGCCGTTACATCGCAAAAAATATCGCAGGACATTGCGCGCGCGGGATGCCGGCAGCGGCTGCAGCCGCCGCAGGGGCAGTTGTCCGGTCACCGGGCGTGCGCCGAGATCCTGGGTCGCCAGCGCATCCAGCAATTCCGAGGCATCGGCCTGATGGCGTGCAGCGCGCGCCAGCGTGACATCAGCACCGGGCATTTTCTTCAGCAGCCGCGGCATGATGTCATGGCGCAGAAAATTGCGCAGATAGTGGCGATCGCGGTTGCTTTCATCCTCAACCCAGCGCAGCCGGTGGCGCCGGGCATAAGCGGCTATGTCTGCGCGCGACACATCGAGGAGCGGGCGCAACACAGCCGGCATCATCCCGCTCGCCGGCTTCAGCTCCGGCATGGCAGCGAGCCCGCGCGGTCCCGCACCGCGCAGTAACTGCAGCAACACTGTTTCGGCCTGATCGTCGCGATTATGGGCAAGCACGATGCGGTCAGCACCACCGGCCGCAAAAACGCCATAACGTGCGATACGTGCTGCGGCCTCGGTACTGTTGCCGCGCACAACATCGACTGCCGCGATCTGCAGCGACACGCCCAGCCGGCGGCAAAATCGCCTGCAAAAGCCAGCCCAACGCTGCGCATCCGGGCTCAGTCCGTGGTTGACATGCACCGCCGACAACTGCGCCAGCGGCCAATGCAGACCGCGAACCAGCACATGCAAAAGCACGACGGAATCGATGCCGCCGCTCAAGCCCACGCGCAACCGCGCGCCGTGCTGCACATGCCGTCGCAGCACGGCGTCGACCCGCGCCGTCAGGGCATCGTTCACGATGGGATGGAAATCAATAAACCGCGACGCATGGCGCGGATGCGTTTCAGCGGCCTGCCGCTTCCTTGAACTGGCCATAGCCCATCAGCCGTTCGAACCGGGCTTCGGTCAGTTCGCTGACCGGCACATCGCGCACCTGTCGCCAGCTCTCCTGCAGCGCCTTCTTCAGTGATTGCATCATCGCCGCGTGGTCGCGGTGCGCACCACCCAGTGGTTCACTGACGATCTTGTCAACCAATCCCAGTGCCTTCAACCGGCTGGCCGTGATGCCCAGCGTCTCCGCCGCATCCGCGGCGCGTTCCGCACTTTTCCACAGGATCGACGCGCAGCCCTCCGGAGAAATCACCGAATAAGTCGAATACTGCAGCATCAGCGTCGCGTCGCCGACCGCAATCGCCAGCGCGCCGCCGGAACCACCCTCGCCGATCACCGTGCAGATGACCGGCGTCTTCAACGCCGCCATGGCGTAAAGATTGCGTCCGATCGCCTCGGACTGGCCACGCTCTTCGGCGCCGACGCCCGGATAGGCGCCTGGCGTATCAATGAAGGTGAACACCGGCGCGCCGAATTTTTCCGCGAGTTTCATCAGGCGCAGGGCCTTGCGATAACCTTCAGGCCGCGGCATGCCGAAATTGCGGTAAATCTTGTCCTTGGTGTCGCGTCCCTTCTGGTGCCCCATCACCACCACCGTCTGTCCGCCGAAGCGCGCGAGTCCGCCGACAATGGCCGCATCATCGGCATACACGCGATCACCGTGCATTTCCTCGAAATCCGTGAACATTCCGTTGATGTAATCGAGGGTGTACGGTCGCTGCGGGTGACGCGCAACCTGTGCAATCTGCCACGAACTCAGTTTTGCATAGATGTCCTTGGTCAGGGACTGGCTTTTCTTCTGCAGCCGGCCGATTTCTTCCGAAATGTCCAGCGCCGAATCGTCCTGCACATAGCGCAGCTCTTCGATCTTGGTTTCCAGATCGGCAATCGGCTGTTCGAAATCGAGAAATGTCGTTTTCATGGGGTCAAATGATACAGGATGGCTCTCCTGTTGGCGCATGCGGGCATGGCCGCCCGTCCTGCAATCACGATGATTGCGCCTCGATCGACCGGCCTAATACCACGCGACATCACTGCCGCGCGGATCATTCGCCGCCTGCGCCGGACCCGCACCTTTCGGCTGGAACACGGCTTGCATGTTGCCCCACTTGCGATTGACCACGCGTATGCGATGCCCTTTCGCTTCCAGTGCGCCGCGCCACTCAGCCGAAAATCCCTCGGGTTCGATTTCGATCTGATCGGGCCAGTGCTGATGGTGATAGCGCGGCATCGCCACAAGCCGCTGCAGATCCACCTGCGGATGGCGCAGGTATTCGAGCGTGGCGAGCAACACCTGGCTGATGATGCGCGAGCCGCCGGGTGCGCCGAGGATCAATACGCCCTTGTCATCTTCGACGAACGTCGGCGTCATGCTCGACAGCGGACGTTTGTTCGGCGCCACCGCGTTCGCTTCGCCACCGCGCAAACGGAAACTGTTGGCAACATCGGCGCGCAGCGTGAAATCGTCCATCTCGTTATTGAGCAGCACGCCCGTATCACCGCCGACGAAACCCGCGCCGAACAGCAGATTGATGGTCAGGGTCGCGGCAACCCGGTTGCCCGCCTCATCGATGATCGAGAAGTGCGTGGTGTTGCTGCTGCCGGTACCACTGGTATTGGCGCTCCATGCGGGCAAAGGCGTCGCGCGGGCCCGATCTATAGATCTAACATATTGATTTAATGTGTGTTTTTTTATAAATTCGGCAACAGGCACCGGCACCTGATCGGGGTCTCCCAGGCGGGCGCGGTCGCGAAATGCGCGGCGCAGTGTTTCCGCCACCAGATGCGCAGTCTCGGCCTCGTGTGCATCGCCCGGCGGAAAATGCGCCAGCATCCCCAGCACCTGCGCCAGCGCGATGCCGCCGGCCGAAGGCAACGCCGCTGCGGTGATGGTTGCGCCACGATAATCAAAACGCACCGGATCGCGCTCCACCACGCGATACGCGGCGAGATCCTCGAGGCGCCATACCCCGCCGGCCGCATTGACCGCGGCTACCAGGCTTTGCGCCACGCGCCCCCGATAAAAACCCGTCGCGCCAGCGCGCGCAATCTGTTCCAGTGTTGCGGCAAGCTCGGGCTGCCGCAGCAGGTATCCCGGCGCCGGCGCGCGACCGTCGTCGAGAAACACCGCGGTTCCCGGTGACGCACGCAGCATCGCCTCGCGCAGTTGCGCAATCCGCGCATAGCGCTGGTCGGTCCTGAAACCCTCGCGCGCCAGCCGGATCGCCGGAGCCAGCGTCTCTGCCAGCGGCAGCGTGCCGTAGCGCTGCGCCAGATGCGCAATGCCCGCAGGCAAGCCGGGAATCGCTGCTGCGGTACCGCCGCGCGTCGTCGCATCCTTGATCGGCCGGCCTTGCGCATCAAAAAAATTTCCGGCCTCGATACCCGATGGCGCGGTTTCGCGCGCGTCGATCATCACCTGATGCCGGTCCGATGCGCGATGCAGCAGAAAAAATCCGCCGCCGCCCAACCCGGAGGAATACGGCTCGACCACCGCCAGCGCCGCGGCAACCGCCACCGC
This sequence comes from Burkholderiales bacterium, assembly GCA_041620115.1. Classification (GTDB taxonomy): domain Bacteria; phylum Pseudomonadota; class Gammaproteobacteria; order Burkholderiales; family SG8-41. The sequence goes on from JBFKCU010000158.1 coordinate 5,893, forward strand.
CGCGTCAAACGCATTACCGCCGCGCGCGAGTGTCGCCGTGCCCGCAGCAGTCGCCAGCGGATGTGCCGACGCCACCGCCGCCCTGGACAGGTCGGCCGCGTACGCACCGGTGGCACAGTACGCGACAAGCAGCAGCCTGCAAAAACCACGCAACACCTTCCCCGCTAATGTCAACATGCGCATCCGTTCAACGCCGCAAATGCTGCGCGAAAAACGCTTCTGCGCGCCGGAGCGTGTCCTGCAGTGCCAGCCGGTTGGGTTCGTGGCTTTGTTTGGTCTTGCCCGGATCATCGTAGGCATGGTGAGCGCCATCGTACCAGACGAATTCCAGCGGCGCGGCGCGTGCGCGCAGCGCCTCCGCCAGGGTCCTGCACACGTCGGGAGACACTTCATCGTCATCTTCCGCGACCGTCAGCAGCAGCGGCGCATAGGGCGCGTAGCCGGGTTCCGCGAGCTGCGCGCGGCAACTGGGATACTGCGAGATTGCGGCGCGGAAACCGCGCTCGGGCGTCGGCCCCTGCAATCCCGGCGGACGCGGCCCCATCGTCGCCAGCACGGTCATGCCGCCGTTGGACCAGCCCTGCACGCCGATGCGATCCGCCAGCACGTCACTGCGGCTGCGCAGGTAGGTCAGCGCACCATAAGCATCCAGCGGCCGCACCGCCTGCTCGCTGACATTCAACGGCCTGCTGCTGTAACTGTGCTTGGCGAAGCCGTCGCCATAGCCGCGCGGGCCGAAGCTGTCGACGTGAATGGCAAGGTAGCCGCGTTCCGCCCAGAAGTTGCCCCACATTTTATGGCGC
>JBFKCU010000159.1:0-6585 GCA_041620115.1 Burkholderiales bacterium
CTGGCCGCCGCTTCGGCACTGGCCGCGGTACTGGTCCAGAAACGGATCTGGATGTAACGCATGGCGCGGTGATTACACACCACGCGCAGGCTGTGTAATATCGGCCCGTGGTGAGTACTCACCAACGTACTCACCAGAATCATAAAAATTATAAGTAGTTGATTTAATTGATATTTTTAAGTTTGTCTCGGGTGTTTCCCCAGGGAGGAATCATGCTTCATCGCGAAAACCATGGTGCCGTCGGCCTGGCACTGCTGCTCGTGCTGTCCACCGCCGGCTGTGCCGGCATGGCCCCGCAGGGGCACAGCGGCGCGTTCGAATTCGGTGTCGTCGGCGACGCGCCCTACACCCGGCAGCAGGAAAAAGAATTCCCGCACGTGATCGCCGACATGAACCGCAGCGATCTCGCCTTCGTGGTGCACGTGGGCGATTTCCAGGCCGATCCGCGCGAGTATTACCGGCAGCCGAAGAACATCGCCCCGCCCTGCACCGACGCCACCTTCAAGACCGCGCTCGATTTCTTCCAGACCTCCAAACACCCGTTCGTGGTCACGCCGGGCGACAACGACTGGACCGATTGCCACTTCATCAAGGAAGCCAAGGTCGATCCGCTGGAGCGCCTGGAAAAAGTCCGCGCCATGTTCTACCCCGCAGGCCGCAGCCTGGGCCAGCGCACCATGGCCGTCACCAGCCAGGCGCAGGATCGCCAGTACGCGAAGTTCCGCGAAAACCTGAAATGGACCCACCACGGCGTCACCTTCGTCACGCTGCACATCGTCGGCAGCAATGACAACCTCGGGCGCAACGCCGAAATGGATGCCGAACACGCCGAGCGTTCCGCCGCCGCCATCGCGTGGCTGCGCGCGGCCTTCGCCTCGGCCCGCGCCGACGGCAGCCGCGGCCTGGTCATCCTCACCCAGGCCAATCCCGGCTTCGAAAGCCACTGGCCGGCGAGCCTGCTGGGACGCTATTTCCGCAACTTCAGCGGCGTCAAACCGCCCAGCCCGCCCAAGCCCACGGGCTACGACCGCTTGATCGAAGAACTCGCCGAAGAAATGGAGACCTTCAACAAACCCGTCGCCTTCATCCACGGCGACACGCATCTCTTCCGCATCGACAAGCCGCTGATCAGCCGCACGACCTCGAGGGCGTTTGAACATTTCACGCGCATGGAGACCTTCGGCGCCCCGGAAACCCACTGGACGCGCGTCATCGTCAACCCGGCCGATCCGCAGTTGTTTACCTTCAAGGCCGGCATCGTGCGCGAGAACAGCGCCAACGCCAGTGCGCGCTGACCCCAGCGGCGGCTACGGTCGCGATCAGGCGCGCGTGGCCGTGGCCGCGAGGCAGCGTTCAAGATCGACCGACAGCGCATCGAGAAACTGATCGAACGCGCGGGTCTCGAGAAACCGGCTGCTCCAGTGATGCTCTGCCATCAGGCGCGCCCAGGCCGGCGTGCCTGACAGCGTCCTGAACAGCTCCACCCAGTAGGCGACCGCCGCGCCCGGCATGCCCGGCGGCCCGGCAATGGCGCGCCACGCGGTGAACGGTGCGCTGACGCCGAATTCAGCGAGGCAGGGCGTGTCCGCATAAACACCCCCCAGCCGGTGCCGGGCCGAGACCACCACCGGCCGCACGCGACCCGATCGCACCAGTGCCGCCACCGCGCTGGCCGAATCGCTGTAAACATGACTCTGCCCCGCCGCCAGTTCGCACATCGCCTCGTCTTCGCTCTCGCAGCCGCGGAATTCGACCTGGGCCATTTCGTAGCCTTGTGCCACCAGTGCGGTCGCAATCGCGAGGTGCCGCGCGTTGCCGGGCTTGCCGATGAAGCCGACCTTGAGCGGACGCCGGCCGGACTGCAGCAGGCCGGGCCAGTCGCCCGCAGCACCGGCGGCCACCGCAAAGGCCATGGTCTCCTCGACCAGCAGCGCGATCGAGGTGAACCCGGAATAGTGCAGTTTTGATTTACCCGCGAGGAAACTCGTCAGCAGCACATTCGATGAGGTGCCGATGGTACAGCCGTCGGGCACGGCTTCCTGCAGCACCTGCCACGCCAGCGCCATTTCTTCGCCGGGGATGCTAACGATTTCGATTTCAGGTCCACCCGCTTCGCGCACGCCCTGCGCGAGCATGCGCCCGAACACATCGTTGGCGCCGCCGGGGCGGGAACCGGAGATCAGGCGCACGGGGCCAGGCGGCGTCCAGCCGCTCATGCGGCAACCCTCGCGGCGCCGGCAAGGCGCACCACGCCCGACCGGGTGGTCAACGTTCTTGCGTCCTGCGCCTCGATCATCATCAGCCCTGCCATGGCGTCGCCCTGTCTGCCGCTGCGCTCAAGTTCCGCGGCGCACCGCAGCCGACGCGCGGCGGTATCGCTGCTGCGACCAGTACGGGCGCTCCGGGATTTCCCGCTGCAGGTTCGCGTGCCCGTATTCGGCCTCCATGTCGCGAAACGCTTCGACCACGAAATCGATGAACAGTCGCACGCGTGTATTGCGCCGCTGGTTCGCCATATACAACAGGTTGAAGGGTGGCGCGTCCTGCATCTCCCAGTCGAGCAGCACGGGCACCAGCCGGCCGCTGCGCAGCAGTTCGCCTGACATCAGATCCGAAACCCGCACCACCCCTTCACCGGACAGGGCCGCGTTCAACGTCACGTAACGATGATTGCTCACCAGCCACCCGCGCGCGGTAACCGATTCCTTCACGCCGTCGCGTTCGTACTGCCAGAGATCATTCACCGTACCCTCGTCGTTGCAGTACAGCAGGCACACATGCTGCGCGATGTCCTGCGGCCGCTGCGGTACCCCGTGCGCCGCCCAGTAACCGGGTGCGGCGCAGGTCAGCAGGCGCGGCTGCGCGATCCGGCGCAGCACCATGTCCGGTTCATTAGGCCAGCCATGTATCAGGTAAGCATCGGCCGGCACTTCATGCAGCGTCGCACGGGTGACAGGCCGGATGTCGAGCTGGATGTCCGGGTAACGCTGATGAAACCGCGACAGCCACGGCAGCACGACCAGTTCAGTATGCGCACCGATCACCAGCGTCCCGGCGGGGCATGCAGAGGTTTCGCCCACCACTTCCTCGGCCGCCGCGAGTTGTACGATCAGCGGCTGGCAGGCTTCAAGATAGCGCTCACCGCCGGTTGTCAACGTGAGGCCCTGGGCTGAACGGTCGAACAGCGGCGCGCCCAGTTCATTCTCCAGCGCCCGGATCAGCTTGGCCACAGCCGGCACGCTCACCTCCAGCCGGCGCGCAGCCCTGGAGAAACTGCGTTCTTCGGCCGACACCACGAAGTATTCAAGCGCGCGCAGCTTGTCCATGGCACGATTCCTTGGCGGGAAAGTAGGCAGCCTATGCCTAAACCAATAGTTAATGCAATCCTGTAGCGCCGGCATATTCCCGGATGCTGATCGACGGCCCAGACTGCAGCCACGCAATCAACGATAGGAGACTGCCATGAACCGCACCCTGCTCCTCGTCTCGCTGGCCTTCGCTGCAGTATCCGCAACAGCTACCGCCGCCGGTTATCCCGAGAAACCGGTACGGCTCATCGTACCCTTTGCTGCCGGCGGCCCGTCGGATGCCGCGGCACGGGCGGTCGGCAGGTCGCTGTCCGCATCCACCGGGCAGCAGATGGTGATCGACAACCGCCCCGGCGCCAACGGCATCATTGCCACCCAGACGGTGCTCAGCGCCCGCCCCGACGGGTACACGCTGCTGTGGGGCGTCGGCTCCATGGTCAGCATCCCGCTGCTGCTGAAAAAGCCGCCATTTGAATCACTCGCCACATTCACGCCGCTGTCGACGGTGGGCGAATTTGCCTTCGGCATGTTCGTGCATCCGGACGTGCCTGCAAAAACCGTGGACGGATTCGTCAAACATGCCCGCACCCAAAACGGTGCGCTGAATTTCGCCGTGGCGACCCTCAGTGAATACCTCGCCGCCGCGCAACTCATGAAAGCCACCGGCATTACGATGACCCGGGTCGCCTATAAAGGCGGCGCAATGGCAATGCCCGATCTGCTGGCCGGCCGCGTCCAGCTCTATTTCACCCCGATCGGGCTGGCTCTGCCCTATGTGAAGGACGCCCGCCTGCGCATGCTGGGCACACTACTGCCGCAGCGCTCGCCCGCCGCACCCGATGTGCCGACCATGGCCGAGGCGGGGATCTCCAAAATCGCCGTGCCGACCTGGCAGGCCATGTTTGCGCCACCGCAACTGCCGCAACAAACGGCACTGGCACTGAACCGCGAAGTGCATCGTGCGCTGCAGGACCCGGAAGTCCGCGTGCAATTCGAACGCCTGGTATTGCAGCCGGGCGCGTCCACCGCCGCACAGCTCGCCACCGCAGTCCGCGACGGCACCGAAGCCTGGCGCGTGTTCATACGCGAGAACAGCATCCCGCAGGAATGACCATGACCACCACAACGCTGGCCCCGCGCGACACCACAACCGCGGTACATCTGCTGGACATGATCGGCGCGAGCTGGATGTCGCAGGCCATCTGTGTTGCCGCTGAACTGCGAATCCCGGACCTGCTCGCCAAAGGCCCCCGCACGGCAGCCGCACTCGCCACCGAAACGCAGTGCGCACCCGAATCGCTGCAGCGCTTGCTGCGCGGACTCGCCTGCCTCGGCATCTGCAGCGAAGAGGCTGATGACACCTACGCGCTGACCACCATGGGCGCGCTGCTGCGCAGCGACATCGACGATGGCGTGCGCGCATGGGCCATCTGGTGGGGTCGTTACCTGTGGCCGGTGTGGCAGGACCTGCAACTCAGCATCCGCTCCGGCCGCAGCGTACGCGCGCTGGCCAGAGGCACCACCGGCTATGCTCATGTCGAATCCGATCCCGCGGCGGCGGCGGTGTTCAACCGCGCGATGGTCGAACTCACGCAGCTCGTCGCCGGAGAATTCGCGCGCATTTACGATTTTTCGGGCGCCCGGCGCATCGTCGACGTCGGCGGCGGGCATGGCGCACTGCTCGACGCCATCCTTGCCGCCCAGCCCCACGCCCGCGGCATCCTCTTCGACCTGCCGCACGCGATCAACAACACCCGCGCGCACATTGCCAACAGCGCAATTGCGGCCCGGCTCGAGTGCATCGAGGGCAGTTTTTTTGACGGGGTGCCTGAAGGCGCGGACCTCTACCTGCTGAAAAGCGTGCTGCACAACTGGAGCGATGCAAACTCTGCGGTCATCCTCGGCCATTGTCGCCGCGCGATGCCGGCGCACGCGAAGCTGGTGCTGATCGAGCGGATGATGCCTGAGCACATCCACGGCACCACGCGCGACCGCGCCTCCGCGCGCACCGACCTCAACATGATGGTCGGACTCGGCGGGCGTGAACGCACGGTGAGCGAACTCATCGCGCTGCTGACCGCCAGCAGATTCCGCGTCACGCAGAGCCGTCCGCTGGAACCCGAATACACATTGATAGAATGCGCCTGCGCATGACTGTCGCCGGCGCAGCGATGCCGTCTGCATGTGGTCGGACTTCGCTTGGTGATGATAATTATAAAATGTTGATTTTATTGATATTTTTGTTTACACGGGAAACACGCCTTGTCTAGCCCCGAATACCGCAACCGCGACACTAACGCCCCCTTCCGCGGTGGCGGCCGCTCGGTGGAATGGCCGGATGCAATCAGCAAGGCGCTGATCTTTTGGACCGCGCTGCTGTTGATCACGCTGTTGTTTGCGCCACGGCTCCATGCCGCAACAGCGGTCGAAGTCACGCTGGTACACAAGCTGGATGAACCCCGCGGATTCTGTCTCGACATTCCGGGTTTTCAGACGCGCGCGAAACCCGAGCAGGGTTTGCACACGCACAGTTGCTACAGCTATCAGGGCAAACTGGCGGTCGATCAGGCGTTTGATGCCGGGATGATTGCCAGTGGCACATTCCGGATCATCGCATTCGACCGGTGCATGACTGCGCCATCCATGGCCGCGGGCAGCCAGCTCACGCTGGACGCGTGTGACGGGCGCGCGGCGCAACGGTTCGAGCATCGCGCCACCGGGCAGATCGTGACGCTGGCCGCGCCGGCGTATTGCGTGACCGCGGGTGCAGGCCCCAGCCGACACGGTGGCGGCGGCAACCCCGTGCACCTGATTCGTGAGCTGACATTGGAAACCTGCGACCACAACCACGACGATCGCCAGCGCTGGCGGCTGCGCGAGGCGTTCGACTAGCCTGCAGCGCGCGTCTCTTGACGCTGCTCCGGCGCGAAACGCGGAGTCAGTGCCTGCGCCGGGCGCGCATCGCCGCAGTCATCGCCTGCAGCAACGGGTGAGTACTCACCAACCCGGTGGTTGCTACGCCTGTAATTATAAGCAGTTGATTTTATTGATATTTATTTTTTCAGGGGAAACGCGCGCCGGTCAGCACTGAACACCGCAACCCCTACATCAACGCCACCTTCCACGGCGGCGACCACTAGCCGCCGCGCTGACGCCCTTCCCGATTCGCCGGAACGCCCTGGCCTGAGCCGCCGTCACCGCGCTGCGCGCGCGAATGGCCGGCGCTCTCGCGCTGACCGGATCGCACCGGCTCACGCGGTTGGCTTTGTGGCCTTAC
>JBFKCU010000160.1:0-6575 GCA_041620115.1 Burkholderiales bacterium
ATACAGCCAGGTTTCGACCACGGTATCCGGGTTGAGCGACAGGCTCTCGATGCCCTCCTCGACCAGCCATTCAGCGAGGTCGGGATGGTCGGAAGGACCCTGGCCGCAGATGCCGACATACTTATTGGCCTTGCGGCAGGCCGCGATTGCAAGATGCAGCATGTGTTTGACCGCAGGATCGCGCTCGTCGAAGGCATCGGCGACCAGACCCGAATCGCGATCCAGTGCCAACGTCATCTGGGTCATGTCGTTGGATCCGATCGAAAACCCGTCAAAATGCTCGAGGAACTGGTCTGCCAGTATCGCGTTGGAGGGGATTTCACACATCATGATGATGCGCAGCCCGTTCTTGCCCCGCTCCAGTCCATTGTCCGCCAGCAGGTTGAGCACCTGTTTGGCTTCTGCAACGGTGCGAACGAACGGCACCATGATTTCGATGTTAGTCAGCCCCATTTCGTTGCGGACTTTTTTCATTGCGCGGCATTCCAGCTCGAAACAATCCTGAAATGAAGGCGCGATGTAGCGCGAAGCGCCGCGAAACCCGAGCATCGGATTTTCCTCGTGCGGCTCGTAACGTGCGCCACCGGTCAGACTCGAGTATTCATTGGACTTGAAATCGGAGAGCCGCACGATCACCGGTTTCGGCCAGAACGCCGCACCCAGTGTGGCCACACCCTCGGCCAGTTTGTCAACATAAAAGCTGACCGGATCAGCATAACCGGCGCTGTGCTCCTCCACCGCGAGTTTAAGATCCGCGCTCAAGTCGGGATAGTCCAGAACCGCCTTCGGATGCACGCCAATCATCCGGGCGATGATGAACTCCAGCCGGGCCAGCCCAACGCCCTCGTTAGGCAGGCGCTGGAATTCGAAGGCCAGTTCGGGATTGCCGACGTTCATGGTGATCTTCACCGGCGACTTGGGCATGCTCGACAACCGCAGATCAATGACTTCGGTCTGCAGTTCGCCGCGATAGACGAATCCGGTGTCGCCTTCAGCGCACGAGATGGTCACCGGCTTGCTGTCTTTCAGCACCTGGGTCGCGTCGCCGCAACCAACCACCGCCGGGATGCCCAATTCACGCGCGATGATCGCCGCATGACAGGTGCGGCCACCGCGGTTGGTCACAATCGCCGCCGCACGCTTCATCACGGGCTCCCAGTCCGGATCGGTCATGTCGGTGACCAGCACATCCCCCGGCTTGACGCTGTCCATCTCGGCGGCGCTCTTGATCAGTCTGACCGGTCCGCTGCCGATGCGCTGACCGATGGCGCGTCCGGTTGCAAGCACCTCGGAGCGTTCTTTCAGCCGGTATCGGCGCAGCGTGTCGACTTTCTCGCTGGCTTTTACGGTTTCCGGGCGTGCCTGCAGAATATAGAGCTTGCCATCGTCGCCGTCCTTGCCCCACTCGATATCCATCGGACGCTGGTAATGCGACTCAATGATCATGGCGTACCGGGCCAGTTCATTGACCTCGTCGTCGGTGATCGAAAAGCGACGCCGCTCGGACTCGGGGACCTCGATGGTCTTGACGGACTTCCCGGCCTGGCGGTCGTCCGTGAACACCATGCGCAGGGCTTTCGAGCCAAGTCCGCGACGCAGTATGGCGCTCTTGCCTTCCTGCAGTCCGCGCTTGTAGACATAAAACTCGTCGGGATTGACCTGCCCCTGCACCACGGTTTCCCCCAGTCCGTATGCGGACGTGATGAACACGACCTGATCGAAGCCGGACTCGGTATCCAGCGTGAACATGACGCCGCTGGCCCCTTTGTCGCTGCGCACCATCCGCTGCACGGCCGCAGACAGCGCAACCTCATCATGGGTGAATCCCTTGTGCACGCGGTAGGAGATCGCCCGGTCGTTGTACAGCGATGCGAACACGTGCCTGATGGCCGTCAGCAGATTCTCCAGGCCGTGAACATTGAGATAGGTTTCCTGTTGTCCGGCAAAAGACGCGTCAGGCAGGTCCTCCGCCGTTGCTGATGAACGTACGGCGAAAGAAACGCCGGCGTTCGAATCCTTCACCAGACGCTCGTACGCGGACTCTATGGCCTTGCGGAAATCCGCACTGAAGGGCTGCGCCGAAATCCAGCCCCGGATATCACGACCTGCCGCGGTCAGCGCATTGACATCGTCGCAGTCCAGGCCGGCAAGTCGTTGCGATACTTTTTCCGCGAGTCCGTCATGTGCCAGGAACAGACGGTATGCATCCGCTGTGGTTGCAAAACCGCCGGGGACCCGGACACCGGCATCGGCAAGCTGGCTGATCATCTCACCCAAAGACGCGTTCTTGCCGCCTACGCGCCCTACGTCGTTCATGCGCAGCGCGCCCAGATCGACCACCAGTTCCTTGCCGCTCATGCTGATTTCCTTGATTGTAAGTCGCGTCAAAAGGCGATATTTTACCGAATCCTCATACCAGTTCCGAGCATGAACCCATCCCGCACTGCTTTTTTTGTGTCCGACCGCACCGGTATCACTGCGGAAATGCTCGGCCACAGCCTGCTGACGCAGTTTGACGGCGTTCGCCTGAAGGAAGTGACCGTTCCTTTCATCGATTCGGCCGAAAAAGCGCATGCATTCGTCAAGCGGATCAATGACACCGGGAGTGCAGACGGCATCAGGCCCATCGTCATCAGCACGCTGGTCAATACGGAGATCGCCGGGATTGTCGCCACCGCCAGCGCCTTATTCCTTGATTCTTTTGAGATTTTTATCGCGCCGCTGGAGCGGGAACTGGGGGTCAAAGCCTCCCATGCCATCGGGCGCTCGCACAGCACCGATGACTTCGTGAATTATCATCACCGCATCGAGGCAGTTAATTTCGCGCTGTCACACGATGATGGCGTATCCAAGCGTGACCTGACCGAAGCCGATGTCATCCTTGTCGGCGTGTCACGGTGCGGCAAGACCCCGACCTGTCTTTATCTGGCCATGCAGTTCGGCATTCGCGCAGCGAACTATCCGCTGATCCCCGAGGATTTCAGTTCCATGCAACTGCCTGCGCAGATCAAGCCGCTGCGCGGAAATCTGTACGGCCTGACCATCCGTCCGGCCAGACTGCAGCAGATCCGCAACGAGCGCCGTCCGGGCAGCAAATACGCAACCCTCACCAATTGCGAGTTCGAGATCCGCGAGGCTGAAGCGCTGATGCGGCAGGAAGGCATCCCCTATCTGGATGCGACCAGCAAATCAGTCGAAGAACTCGCAACCACCATTCTGCAGGAAGCCAAGCTCGAACGGCGTATCTATTGATCCCGCGACTGCCGGACGCGCTCAAACAGACATACCGCCGCCGCGGCACCGACGTTAAGCGATTCCGCGGTTCCCGGCATCGGGATGCATACGGTTTCATGCGCCAGCGCGCAGAGTTCATCGGATAGACCGGCGCCCTCGTTGCCGAACAGCAATGCGACATCGCCCCTGAGATCGGCGTCATAGATCGTTTTTTCCGAACTCATGCGCGTCGCGATGATCCGACCGGTGTAGGTTCGCGCCAGCACCGCCAGATCGGCGCCTTCGATGATGCGCAGCGCAAAATGCGCCCCCATGCCGGCGCGCAGTACCCGTGGCGACCAGGCATGCACCGAGTGGCGCGACAGGCAGACCGTGTTAATTCCCGCCGCAGCCGCTGAACGCAGGATCGAACCCACATTTCCGGGATCCTGAATATCCTCGAGCCAGACGCTGGGACCATCCAGCGTATCCGGCACTTCCGCGCGCGGCGTCGGCACCACGGCGATCACGCCGGTGGGTGTGGCGACGGATGACAACTGCCGGAACAGGGCGTCGGAAAACACCGCCACTCTGGCCGTGGCGCATCGTTCCAGCAGCCTGCATATTTCCGGGTTTTCCGCACCGGCGGGACTTAAGGCAAATTCCTGCGGTGGCCCCATGTGTTCGGCATAGGCCGCGGCCAGATGTATGCCGTCCAGCAGCGACAGGCCGGCGGTCCGGCGTTCGCGTGCTGATTGCGCCAGCCGCATCAGGCTGCGGAACCGCGTATTGTCAGCGGAAGTGATGGCCTTCATGGTGCACAGGTGCGAAAGCCGGCAAAGACATCGCGACGGTCAGGCGTATAAAAATTACGCCAGGTATTGCGGATCAGGGTGGGACGCGTGGCGTGGCAACCGCCACGCAGCACTTTGTGACTACCAAACCACGGCTCCGAATACTCGGCATAAGGATCGCGCCGGAAACCGGGATAAGGCTCAAACCAGTCAGCGGTCCATTCCCAGACGTTGCCGATCATCTGGCGCACGCCCCAGGCGCTGTCGCCCGCAGCATAGGCCCCGACAGCAGCGCAGCGGCCGGCACCGCCATAAAGATTGGCCAGGCCCGCGTCTGCCGCAGCATCGCCCCACGGATAGCGGCGCTTGAGACCCGGTGCTTCCGGGCTGGTCGCCGCAGCGAATTCCCATTCTGCCTCGGTGGGCAGCCTGCGACCCGCCCAGCGGCACCAGGCCTCGGCCTCATGCCAGTTGACATGAATGACGGGCTCATCCGCCTGCAGTGGCTCTAGCGCGTCAAAGTGGCGCTTGCTCCAGTGATGAGCGGTACGTTTCCAGTATGCCGGTGCAGTGGCACCGGCCCTCTCGCGCCAGGCCCACCCGTCGGGACTCCACCACCGCCGGTCCGCGTATCCGCCGGCATCCACGAATTCGGCAAACTGCGCGTTGGTCACCGCTGTGCGCGACATGCGGAACGGGCGTACTTCCACGCGATGCGCCCACTTCTCGTTGTCAAAAACGAATGCGCCGTCATCAACCGCGCCCAATTGAAACCGGCCGCCGGAAATTTCCGCATCCCCGTCGCATGCGCCGCTGGCCGCGGCCGGCGTGGTTGGCAATTCAGGACGCGGATAGGCCAGCGTCTGCCGCGTATACGTGAATGCCTCGCAGTGCATTTCCTCATGGAAGGTGCTGAGTTGCGTGAAGTATTGCAATGCCGCTTCACCACCGTGCCTGGTCAGCCGCATCGCCACCGCCGCACGCACGTCGGCGAGATATCGCCACGTCGCCGCGACATCGGGCAGCGGCAGATTCCAGCGCGTGTCATGCGGCACGCGCGCCGAGTCATACAAAGCGTCGGCTTCGGGCAGCAGGCTCTTGGCTTCGCGGTCGCCCTGCCGCAAACACCAGAATTCTTCAAACCACCCCAGATGTCCGAGTTCCCACAACGGCGGGTTTACGATTTCCAGTTTCGGCCCTAGCCATTGCGGCCCGGTGAGTCCGTCCAGCAAAATCGCCGTGCGCCGCCGCGCCGCATCGAGCTTTGCGCGCGTGCCCTGCTGCGGAGATATTGCGGGAATGACAGTCATGATCGGTGCGGGTTTGATATATTCGCCCCGAAGTGTAGCCGGATACCTGGCCGATGAAAATTGCGTTGATCACCCCTGCCGCGCCAAATTCTCGATACGGCAATCGCAACACCGCCGTTCGCTGGGCGCGGTTGCTGCGGGAACTCGGGCATGTGGTCACCGTGCATGAACGCTGGCCGGGCCGAAGCGTCGACGTAATGATCGCGCTGCACGCCCGTCGCAGCCACGCGTCCATTGCCCGTTTTGCCGAACGCCACCCGGACCGGCCGCTGATCGTCGCGTTGACCGGCACCGACCTCTATCGGGATATCCGGCACGACGTCAATGCGCAGGAGTCGCTGGAACTGGCGACGCGGATGGTCGTGCTCCAGGATATGGGCCTGCTTGAACTGCCCCCGCGGCTGCGGCGCAAGACCCGTGCAATCTACCAGTCCTGTGATCCGATCCGCCGTCAACCGGTCATCAAATCCTGTTTTGAAATCGTCATCAGCGGCCATCTGCGCGAGGAAAAGGATCCCTTCTGCGGTGCCGCAGCGTTGCGCTACCTGCCTGCCGACAGTCGCATACGGCTCACGCACATCGGTGGCGCGCGCGATCCGGCGCTGGCGCGGGAGGCACGCCGATGGATGCAGCGCGAGCCGCGCTATATCTGGCTGGATGAACAGCCGCGCGCCCAGGCGCTGGCCACACTTGCGCGCAGCCGTGCGATGTTGCTCAGCTCGAAAATGGAGGGTGGTGCCAATGTCATCAGCGAGGCCTTGACGGCACGCGTGCCGGTCATTGCATCGAAGATCTCCGGCAATATCGGCATGCTCGGTCGCGACTATCGCGGCTATTACCCGGTGGGCAACGCCAGGCGCCTGGCCCGGCTCCTCGCAAAAATTGAATCCGCACCGGAATTTCTGCGTTCGCTGCAGCAACAGTGCGCGCTGCGCCGCAAACTCATCAGCCGTACCAGGGAGCGTCAGGGATGGCGCCAGCTGCTCGCGGAGGAAATTAATAACTAATTGATTTTATTGGTTATTTTATCGATTCACGCACCGGCGCAAAACTGCGCCGATGTGCCGGCGTAGGCCCCAGGCGCCGCAAGGCCGCCAGATGAAGTGCGGTGCCATAACCCTTATGCCGGTCAAAACCGAATTCCGGATAGGCGGCATGCAATTCGAGCATCAGCGCATCGCGCGCCACTTTGGCCAGAATGGACGCAGCCGAAATTGCCGGCACGCTGGCGTCGCCGCGCACGACGGCACGCGCCGGC
>JBFKCU010000161.1:0-6567 GCA_041620115.1 Burkholderiales bacterium
CCTGCGGACGTTCCTTGATCATGCGAAAAGCCATCTGCTTGCGGATATTGGGCGAGTGCGGACCACCGGCATCGCTCAGGTCGGGCTTGTAGCCGAATTGCAGATAGATCACCTTGACTCCGGCGGCACGCGCCGCGGGAAGCAGACGCTGATTGGCCGCGATCACCGGACCGATGCGCGCCTCGTCTATGCCCGTGCCCAGGTCCAGCATGCCGCCTTTGGTGGCATACGCATTCTGCATGTCGACCACGATGACGGCGGTGCGCCGGATATCGATCTCGACTTCCTGCGGTCGCGCATTCAGTGTAACCAGTGCGCTGTCGCGGCGCTCGTGCTTTTCGGCTTTCATGGCGAGTCTGTCCCGGTTGAACCTACTTGCTGACGACATTACGGTATTCGGCAGAGGGCATGTGCTGTGCAGGCCAGTGCATGCCGTCCTCAAATCGCGCGAAAACGCTGGCGTGGCGGGCAAAAGCGCCTTCCATCAACGCTACCGAAACAATCTCGACGATTGCCGCATCATCATAACCGGCGGTGCGCAGCGCGTTGAATTCGGCGTCCGACATGGCCTCGTTCAGCGTGAGCCTGCGCGCCACCCGAAAAACCGCCTTTTCCGCTTCCGGCAGGTCGGCCCGCTCGAAGTCATGCAGCTTCTCGATCTCAGCCGCACTCAATTGCAGGCGGTCGATGAGGTCAGATTTGTGAAAATTGATGCAGCGCGGGCAATCGGTTGCGACGGCGCACACCATCGCAATGCGGTTCATCAGCTCACGCGGCACATGCCCCTGCAGCAATTCGAGTTGCTTTTGCAGTTCCCACCAGGCCTTCAGCAGCGGGGGCACCACGGCGAAGAAGCCAAACAGGGGCCCAAGCCAGCGTGGATCCTTGACGCGGCAGATCTCGTCGTAAATCTGTTCGACTTCCACCGGGCCCTCGCCCGGCTTGACCAGCCTGACCGGCTGCACTTCAGCCTTGCTCATGCGGCGTTCCTGTCGAACGAAAAGGGATGATTGGCCTGCCGGCGCGGAAATTCATCAGAACAGCCCACGCGTTCGTTGCCGCGGATTCGACCCGGTCGCCACCACACCCTGAGGCTCTGCAAACCTAAATCTTAATCCGGACGCTGCCGGACACCCCGGCCATCGGAGCCGGGGCCCGCGGCGTCGCAGGCGCGTCAACGCGCATGATGACTTTGTTGTTGTTGGCGGCCCAGAAACGCGCGGTTTCTTCGGTCATGGGCGACCTGACGAGTCGCCACCGCATCCGGCCCAGCTTATCCTTTTCCTGCACTCGCCATTTGTAAAGGGTTTCCATGCTTTCTCCCTGGTGCGGCCGGGCCGATCCTGCCCTGGGCCATCATCTTAGCGCGGCACGCGGTCGCGGCCAACCACCGGCTTAGCGGGCACCGGTTGACGCAGCTGGAATCGCCGCGCCGGCGGTGTCCCGGGCGCAAAATGAACCGACGTGAGCGCGGGCACTATCACATCGTTGCAGACTTTCTGGATCCGGTAACGCTCGATCGGCGTGTCCCATTTCGGCTCCTGCTCGCAGGTCACCTGCACGCAGGTTATCCGCCGCAGCCAGGAACAGACCTTGATTTCGGCACCCTTGGCGTCAACGATCTCCGTCTGGAAGCTGGTGCGGGGCCGCGCCGGCGCCTTGGTCCAGTGCTCCGGATGCACGTCGATCAGCAACGTATAAAAACTGGACTGCACCTGCAAGGAGGCCAGGACCTTTTCCATGAACCGCGACAGGTTGGGCGTGTACGAAAAACCGCCATATACATCCGTCGCCAGATTAAATCTTCCCAGGTCGTTGAGCGAATAATCGCTCAGTGGCTTGCCGAAGAGATAACGGATCTTGTCCGGCTCCAGGGTTGCCGCGGTCTGATGCCATTCGGCCGTACGCCGGTCTTCAATCGATATGGCGACTGCCTGCGCCTTGCTGCCGCGCCGCTCCTGCCCCTCACGGTGCATGGCGTCGTAGCGCGCCCCGTAATAATCGAGTATCGCCTGGCCTTCGCCGGCGCCAATGTCCAGCCAACGGTCCTTCGGGCCCAGGTCCGCTAAAGAACGGTCGAACTCCGGCAACAGGGAAATCGTATACGACAACAACGAGCGATCGATGACGTACTCCGCTGGCACGATCTCGCCCCGGCTCTGATAGATCTTTTCCTGTTCCGACAGCGCCTTGCTCAGCGCCGGATCCGCAGTCGGCGGGGCTCCCGCAGACGGCGGATTGACAGAATCGCCCTGCGCAAACGCCGGGGCCGTGCCGGCGACTGCAATTCCGATCGCCGCAGCGACGCCCGTCCTGGTCAAAGCCTTACGCAAACACGTCATCGGATTTCCTGTGCATCGATGATCAAGCGGCCCATTCTCCACAATAACCGCGGCACAGTTCAAGTGCTGCAGCGCCCAGTCAGTTCTCCCTGATTTCTCCGAGGACCCGTGGCTGCTCCGAGCCGTTGAGCCGCAGGATCACGCCGCCGCCCGAAGACGCGTAGCTACCGGTGATCGCTGAAATCGTGACCTGATGCGTCACCATGACCACCGGCGGCCCGTCCACGGGCAGATGAGCGAGGAACTTGCGCAGTGCGCTGATGTTGGCGTCGCGCGTATCGGTCAGATCGAAGAACGAGTTAAGCGCCGGCAGCTCCGCCACTGCGCCGAGCTTGAGCAGCCGCGCGGTCTCCAGCGTACGGCACCACTGGCTGGAGTAAATCTGCGCGCGCGTGATCCCGGCCTGCGCCAGGCGCTGACCAAGCACGGACGCCTGCTTGCGGCCGGTAGCGTCGAGGTTGCGCTGCGTCGAGCAATCCCCGAGCCGGAAGCTGGACGGATCGCCGACACCCGGCGCCAGCGCGTGGCGCAGCATCAGCACGCGTCCGGGTTTGGCCAGTTCGGCCAGGGGAACGGGTTCAACCGCGCTCGCCGGCCCGGAAAACAGGGCCAGCACGGCGGCAACAAAACCACGGCGGCACATGCTTCTGCATCGAACTTGCACGATTACTTCCTTAGCCTTTGGCAACAACCTAACACGTTAACCGCGCCGGATAAAATGGTCCTTGAGCGTGACGCGATCTGGTTGCGTCTATTTTCCCGTGGGCAAATAACGCGCTTCCAGATGCTGACGAAAGTGCTGCGGATTGAGCGCTTCCCCGCTCGCCCGCTGTACCAGCTCCGGGGTCTCCCAGCGGCAGCCCTGCGACCAGATGTGCTGCCGCTGCCAGTCAAACACCGGCTGCAGATCCCCCTTGCCGATGCGCGCGTCAAGGTCGGGGATCGCGCGCCGCATCGCGGCAAACCACTGCGCCGCGTACATTGCGCCCAGCGTGTAACTCGGAAAATACCCGAACGCGCCTTCGGTCCAGTGCACGTCCTGCAGGCATCCGTCCTTGAAGTTGTCGCGCGTCGAAAGCCCCAGCAGAGCCTGCATTTTCTCGTCCCACAGCGCCGGAATGTCCTCGGCCTCGATCGCGCCCTCGACCAGCGCTCGCTCGATCTCGTAGCGCAGGATGATGTGGGCCGGATAGGTCACCTCGTCGGCATCGACACGGATGTAGCCCGGCTTCACGCGCGTCCACAACCGGTAAAGGTTATCCGGCTCGAATGCCGGCTGGTCACCAAAGTGCTTGGCCAGCAATGGCGCGATCAGGCCGGCAAAGGCGCGGCTGCGTGCCAGCTGCATTTCGAACGAAAGGCTCTGGCTTTCGTGTACCCCGTACGAACGCGCCGTGCCTATGGGCTGGCCCAGCCACTCGCGCGGCAGGTTCTGCTCGTAACGCGCGTGGCCGGTTTCGTGGATGGTGCCGAGCAGGCTGCGCGTGAAGTCGCCTTCGTGGTAACGCGTGGTCAGCCGCACGTCCTCGGGTACGCCGCCGCTGAACGGATGCACGCTCTCATCAAGACGTCCCGCCGTGAAATCAAAACCGAGCAGCGTCATCACTTCAACATTGAGCGCACGCTGGGCAGACACCGGGAACGGCCCCCGGGGCATGATGACCTTTTCCTTGTGCTGCTTCGCCTGCGCACTTACGATCAGTTCCGGCAGCCAGGTCCTGACGTCGCCGAAGATACGATCAATGTCAGCTGCACGCACGCCCGGCTCGAAGCGGTCCATCAAAGCGTCGTACGGCGCCAGGCCCGTTTCCTCAGACAGCAGCTTGGCCTCCTCTCGCGACAACCGCAGCACTTCGCGGAAATTTCCGAGAAACCCCTGCCAGTCGTTGGCCTGACGCTGGTCGCGCCACGCGTGCTCGCATTTCGCACCCGCCAGCGTTTTCGCTTCGACCAGCGATTCGGGCAGCGCATTGGCGTCACGCCAGTCGCGCCGGATCTCGCGCAGGTTCGCGCGTGCGACGTCGTCGAGTTTTTCCTGTTCCGCAGCGCGCAGCCATTCTGCAAGACGCGGGTCGGTGCGCGTGCGGTGGATCAGCGCATTCAGCTCCGCTTCGGCCGCTGCGCGCGCGGCACTGCCGCCGGGCGGCATCATTGCATTGCGATCCCAGCCGAGAATCGACGAGAGATGGTTGTAGCGATAAAGCCGGCTCTGGATGCGGGTCAGTTCGGCGTAGTTGGGGGCGACGGATTCAGACATGAGTGGTTTGGCTTTCTGCGACGGGCGTCCGGGCCCGTGTTCGGGCCGGCACATGTCATGGCGCGACTTATGCGATGAGGCACGATAACATCAAAGCCCGTCACGCCCGCATGGAAAAAATGTCCAACGATCATACCCCGACCGGCACTGCCTCCGCTGAACGCAACGTCGCATTGCGGATGTACGAGCTCGCCGTCGGCGATGAGGACGCCCGGCTGTGCCGCGACATACCCGACCACCAGTGCCGCGAGCAGCCGGGGAGCTTTGTGCGCCAGACTTCGGCACAGGCACTGAGTAAGACCGGCGACGCCCTCGCCGATTCCAAGGTCGTGCTACCGTGGCTGCTCGGCGCAGTCGGCGCCCCGGTGTTCCTCGTGGGGCTGCTGGTGCCGCTGCGTGAATCGCTGGCCTTGCTGCCGCAGATCGTCATCGGCGGATTCATCCGCCGCTTTCCGGTACGCAAGGGCTTCTGGGTGGCGAGCAGCGTCGTGCAGGGTGTGTGCGTGGTGTTGATGGGCCTCGTGGCGCTGGCGGATCTCAGCGGAGCAACGGCAGGCTGGACCATCGTCAGCCTGCTGGTGATTTTCAGCCTGGCGCGCGGCGTCGCCTCCATTGCAGCCAAGGACACGCTGGGCAAAACGGTTTCCAAGGGCCAGCGTGGCCGCGTCAACGGTTATGCCGCCACTGCTTCCGGGCTGGTCGCCACCGCGGTAGGCCTGTATCTTGTGCTGAGCCCTGCCGGCGCGCGCCCCGAATGGCTGCTCTACGCGATTATCATCGCTGCCGGCGTCTGCTGGTTTGTCGCGGCCGCAGCCTTCCACGCAATCCGGGAATACCCGGGTGCGACCGAGGGCGGCCGCAGCATCGGTGATCTGTTGCGCGATCAAGTGCTGTTGTTGCTGCGGGATCGCGAATTGCAGAAGTTTCTCGCCGCCCGCGCGCTGATGATTTCGAGCGCGCTAGCCGGACCGGTTTACGTGAGCCTGGCCCAGCGTGACACCGGTCAGACGCTGGACGGCCTGGGCTGGCTAGTGGTCGCGTCGGGTCTCGCCGGCACTGTCAGTTCGTCGTTCTGGGGTGCGCTCTCCGACAAATCGAGCCGCCTGACGATGGCAGTGGCAGCGCTGCTGGCGGGTGTGCTCGGGCTGGCCGTGCTGGCAGCGCTCAAGCTCACTCCGGCAGCCAGTAACAGCATCCTGTTTTACGCGGCGATACTGTTCGTGCTCGGCATCGCACACGCCGGTGTGCGCATCGGCCGCAAGACGCATGTGGTGGATCTGGCGGGCGGTGACCGCAAGGCCGAGTACGTGGCCCTCAGCAACACGGTCATCGGCCTGCTGCTGCTGGTAATCGGCGCACTGATCAGCGTGGTGCTCGGGTTCAGCCTGGAGCTGGGCGTTGCGGTACTGGCTGCGATGTCGCTGCTCGGCGCGGCCATGGTGCTGACGATGGCACATGTGCAGGGCTGATGCCGCCGCACCCGGGAGCGTTCCGGCTCACGCGGTTCCGCTGACCACAACTGGACTGCCCCCAAATGTTCAGGCCGCCGCAGCCCGGCGCAGGTAACCACAGTCGGCAACCGATTCGTGGATCCAGCGTTCGGTGCTGGCAGCATTCTGCTGGCGCGGCATCAGCCTGGAGAATCTGGCGTGGGGCAGCAGCTCGCGCAGCGTGTGAGCGGCGGACATGGTATGCAGGACATCGTCGCCAGTCAGCACAAATGCGGGTGCTGATATCGCCAGCAGCTGCCGGGCGCTGACCCCCGCGGGAGCGGTGTCGGGAAAAAGATTGTCGCGGCTCTGTACGACGAGTTGCAGATAACGATTCAGGTCCTGCCGCAGATACTCGCCGGCGAACTGTGGATCGGTAGCCAGCACGGACGACCACGGCCCCGCTTCAGGCTCACTCCAGAACATGGCCGACTGCGGGGCCAGTTCGACCACGCGCTGCAGCCCGTGTGCCCGCACG